>JBJEBN010000071.1:0-2110 GCA_051870095.1 Candidatus Cryptobacteroides sp.
GTTTTATTTACTGCCAGAGCCGCTTAGGGTCTGGAAATTATTAACGAACTATTGTGATTTGTTTTCACTCTATAATGTTGTATTGGCGGATGTATAAACACGGAAATCAGAAAAATTTCATCACATCGTGCGAGTCCGGCCTGTCTCACACCCATGAAACTCAAATTACATATTATTATGTCGAATATGGGGATATGTAACCTGAAAATCTGATTTTGTCAATTTATTTTGC
Source organism: Candidatus Cryptobacteroides sp. (assembly GCA_051870095.1). Classification (GTDB taxonomy): domain Bacteria; phylum Bacteroidota; class Bacteroidia; order Bacteroidales; family UBA932; genus Cryptobacteroides. The sequence continues at coordinate 233 of JBJEBN010000071.1, forward strand.
CTCTGTAACTGAATTTGCTAAATTTGTAGGATTGTATATATGAGGCATATGGAACAGATACGGCAGATACCTTACGGAGTGTCCGATTTCAGGTCGGTCATAGAGCGCGGATTGTATTATGTGGATAAATCGATGTATATCGAGAAGCTGGAGAAGCAGTCCGACACATTGATATTCATCCGTCCTCGCAGGTTCGGCAAGAGCCTGTTCATCAATATGATGCGTCTTTATTATGACAAGAATGCGGCAGGTGATTTTGATCGTCTGTTTGGAGATTTGTATATCGGGCAGCATCCTACACCGTTGCACAACAGGTATCAGGTCCTTTATATGGATTTTTCACAGATTGGAGGAAATATTGACAGCCTGTATGAAAACTTTGATGAATATTGTTCCATCACCCTTGACGGTTTCATGAGACGTTACCGCGAGGACTATCCGGAAGAAATTGCAGAGTCAGTTTTTTCCGTCAAAACATATTCCGGCAAGTTGAGGCTGATTATCGACAATGCAAAGAGCCTTCAGATACCTCTGTACCTGATAATTGATGAATATGACAATTTCACCAATGTTGTCCTGAATGAAAAGGGAGAAGAAGTCTATCATGCCATAACTCATGCTGACGGCTTTTACCGTGACCTTTTCAAAAAGTTCAAAGGCAATTTCGAGCGGATTTTCCTGACTGGTGTGAGCCCGGTGACATTGGATGACCTGACCAGCGGCTTCAACATCGGCTGGAATGCATCGATGCAGCCGGAGCTGGACAAGATGCTGGGATTCTCAACGAAGGACGTGCGTGATATGTTTACATATTACAAGAGTGTAGGAATGCTTCCTTCGGATTGCGACATTGAGGAGATGATAGAGGAGATGCGTCCTTGGTATGACAATTACTGCTTTGCTGAAGAATGTCTGGGTGACGGCAACACGGTGTTCAACTGCGATATGGTTCTGTACTACCTGCGAAACTATGTAAACAATCATCGCTCCCCTAAGAATATGCTTGATCCGAATACCAAGACGGATTACAGCAAACTGAAGAAACTCATCCAGTTGGATAAACTCGACGGCAATCGCAAGGGCGTACTGATGAAGGTAATCCAGGAGGGTGAAATCATTGCCGACCTGCGTTCTTCTTTCTCCGCTATGGAAATGACTGATCCTGAAGTATTTCCGAGTCTGCTGTTCTATTATGGAATGCTTACAATCAAGGGGACTTTGGGTTCCCAGCTGATACTTGGTATCCCGAACAACAATGTCAGGAAGCAGTACTATGGCTATCTGCTTGAGAATTACGACAAGGTTTGTAATGTATATCAGACTTCCCTCAAAACGGGATTTACAAAGATGGCCTTCAATGGACAGTGGCGTGAGACTCTCCAGTATATGGCCGACTGCTACCGCAATCTCTCCTCAGTCAGGGACAGCATCGAGGGCGAACGCAATATCCAGGGATTCTTCCTTGCATATCTGAACCTGAACGACTACTACATTACCGCCCCGGAGGTCGAACTCAACCACGGCTACTGCGACTTCTTCCTGCTTCCGAACCTGATTCACTACAAATCAGAGCATAGCTATATTCTGGAAATCAAATACTTGCCAAAGAGCGAATTCGAGTCCAAGGCTTCCATGCAATGGGATGAAGCTGTCAGACAGATAAACTCCTACGCCGTAGCTCCACGTGTAGAGGCCCTGCGCCAGGGCACCACCCTCCACAAAATCGTGATGCAATTCTGCGGATGGGAACTTGTCCGGATGGAAGAGGTGTGAGTCAGTGAATACTAACGCTTCAAGGGAGTTGTACATCTCGCAAACTGCGGTTTCCAAGCATATCAGTGGGCTGCATGACAACACCTTCGAAAAGGATTGTTCTAG
>JBJEBN010000072.1:0-43281 GCA_051870095.1 Candidatus Cryptobacteroides sp.
TTCTTTATCAGGGGCTTGCTATTTTTTACGCAATCCGCTTTGCGGAATTAAGGATGAATAATTTTTTCAAAAAAATCAAGAAAAAATTTGCAGATTCAAAAATAAACACTACCTTTGCATCCGGGTTGTTCAGAGAGTTCATCAGTAAATCTCACCAACCTATTGGTTATTAGTTTTAGTGTTATTAATTATGTGGTTAGTATGAGGTGTCCCCATGTGAATGGCGACAGCTCATTTTCGTTATATATCAACCCCTTCTGTCATCTCGACTAAGCGAAGCGCATGGAGAGATCTTCTTAACTAATTGATTATTAATAGATATCTCGACTACGCACTACGCACTTCGCTCGATATGACAGGCTTTTTGGTCAGTCTTGTAAGACAGAACATCAGTCTTCTATGAGGGAGTTGATCCAACGCTGGCGACGCTTGTCCTGGAGAAGCATAACAAGCTTGAACTGGCCGTCACGCGCACCTTCGAGCAGGCTCCTCTTCTTGAACAGGTCATAAGCGTTGCGCTTCAGAACAAATGTCTTCGGAGCCTTGAGCCTGTGAGAAGCCCTCTTGGACTCATATTCGATGTTCATCTCCATGAGTTTCCTGTCCACAATTGCTGTGAATGCTTCTGCTATCGCCCTGCGAACCTTCCTTTTCTCGAATTCATAATAGAAATCATACAGGGAATCGTCCGGATCTGCAAACCCGATGAAGAAATTAGCCTTCATCCCGGTTTCCTGCTCGGCGAAGTGGACTGCCTCTATGAACTGCTTCTCATAGAGCTTCTCTCCGGTGATGCTTACAATCCCGTTCACTTTCTGGACCATATGGATTTTCGGAGTCTTATGGTACCATCCGCCAACCTCCACAAGATCGTTCATATTGTAGCGGTAAAGCCCTGAGAATGTAGTCACAAATATGCAATAGCGCTTCCCTTGCTCAAGCTCGTGCAGACGAAGGAATCTCGGCTCCGGATTTTCCAGGTCGCTCTCCTCCACAAACTCATAGTAATGGTAATTAGGGAAGAGGGTAGAGTCTATTCCGTCGTCGAGCACAAGTCCGAAACGGCATTCGGAAGCAAAGAATCCGAGTTCCTGATAGCAGCAGCTTTCCGGCAGTTGAGCTTGAACCTTCTCTGCTGCAATAGCTGTGTTGCCGCATTTCCATGATGAAAGAAGTTGCATATCAGGCCACCAATGCTTGAGAAGCGGCTTCCCTCCGTTTTCTTCCTTTACCTTACGGAGAAACTCTGCTCTTGCATGGTCCGGTCTGATGAACTGTGCGAGTTCTGTCCTTATCTCTTCAGAAACATCGAACTTTCGCGAAATTGTACCTTTTTCAATGTCTTCTATATAATCGTCAAAGAATTCCTCGGCATTGTGAATCAACTCCATGAGCGTTGAAGGGTTCGGTGCCACCATATATGAGACACTTTGGGCAATGGCCAGTCTCATCATAACATAATACCTTGCGGTATAATCAGTTATATCGTAGACGACGGGAGGGGTTACAAACCTTTTCTGTATGAATTCAGGCAAATTCTTAGCCGTCAGTCCGGAAACCGAACCGTAGATTGTCCCGTCTTCAGCATATCCGTCGACTACTTTTGCCACCGAAACAACAAGCCCTCCGGTCAGAAACTTAGGACGCATTCTGGCGAAATTGTCCAACCATATGCGCGACATTACATCATACACCTCCTTCATGTATTTCGTGGATATCGGAATCCATTTAGGCTGCGACGTTGTCCCTGAAGTCGTTGCATACATCAGAGGTTTCCCAGGAATCAGTACGTTGGGTTCTCCTTTCTTGTGTCTTTCCACATAAGGCCTGAAGCTTTCATAATCAGAAGCCTTTACACTTTTTTCATACAGTCTGAACAATTGTTCCGGATTACGTGCCTTTACGATTGACCCGAAATGATGTTCCTTTCCATACACAGTGTCCTTGGCAAGCATAAGTATTTTCCTGAGGGTTTTTGCACTTGCTTTCTCAGGGTTTCGTGATGCAATTGATAATTCAAGGCGGCCACGCATGGACAATATTGCCAGACCGAAGTTAATTAATTGATAAGGAATGTTCATGGTGGGAATATTAGGTTTAGTTACACATTATTCATTGGTTTTCCTCCTGACATGGGAGTATGAATTTCATGAGTTCTGAATAAAGAAGGTGGACAGGCAGACCCATGATGGTGAAGAACGAGCCTTCTATCCGGTCGATGCCGACATAACCTATCCATTCCTGGATTCCATATGCACCTGCTTTGTCGAAAGGTTTGCAATTGTCTATGTACCAATTGATTTCATCTTTGGTCAGCTTCCTGAAATGAACTGTGGCCGTGTCGCTTGCGGTGACTTTCCTGTTGCAGTCACGGATTGTGATGGCTGTTATGACTTCATGGGTTTTACCGGACAGCAAAGAGAGCATTTCAAAGGCTTCTTCCCTTGAATGAGGCTTCCCCATGACTTTCTCTCCGCACAGTACCAAAGTGTCGGAAGTGATGAGGATTTCATCGGGAGCAAGCGCTCTGTGGAATCCCATGGACTTGCCTTCGGACATTAGTTGCGGAATGGTCCTGTGAGGAGTATCCAGGTTGTACCTTTCCTCGAAGTAATTGCCTGTATCTACTTCAAAATCAATATTGAGACCGGCTAGCAACTCCCTTCTTCTGGGAGAGTTGCTGGCCAATATGATATGTTTTCCATTAAGTTCCATGCAATGGCTAAAGAATAGGTTTGACCAATTTGAGGAATTTGTAAGGCATGTATCTGAATGGAAGGTCGATGAGATTTCCTGTCGCGATTACCGAACGTCTGTGGCTGAATGCCTCAAAACTGTCTTTCCCATGATAATGTCCTGTACCTGAATTTCCTACACCACCGAACGGAACATTCTCGTTTGCTATGTGCATGATGACATCATTGATGCATCCGCCTCCGGAAGAGGTTCTTCTTACGGCCTCCCAGCCATCTTTCTCCTTGCCGAAATAATAGAAGGCAAGCGGTTTCTCCCTCGAATTGACGAAATCCACTACCTTGTCGAGGAACGGTCTTCCTTCATCGTCCAAAGTTGTGACAGGGAAAACTGGACCAAAAATTTCTTCAGTCATGACAGGGGAGTCTTCTCCCGGCGATTCAATCAAAGTAGGCTCGATGTATCTTGAATCTGCATCATGGTTTCCTCCGAAAAGGACTCTGGCTCCCTCAATATATCCGGTCACTCTCAGGAATGCTCTGTCATTGACCATCCTGACATAGTGTTTGTCGGCCTTGACATCGTCTCCATGCAGATTGTGGATTTCCTCTCCGAAATACTGTACGAACTTGTCCTTGACATCCTTGTGAATGAGGATGTAGTCAGGGGCAATGCAGGTCTGTCCGCTGTTGAGAGTCTTGCCCCATGCAATCCTCTTTGCAGCCCTTCTGATGTCAGCCGTACGGTCAATGATGCAAGGGCTCTTCCCGCCGAGTTCAAGGATTACAGGTGTCAGGTGCCTTGCAGCCGAAGCCATCACAGTCTTTGCCAGTGCAGGGCTTCCTGTAAAGAATATAAGGTCCCACCTGAGTTCGAAAAGAGCATGGTTGACATCTCTGTTGCCCTGAACCACGGCTACATACCTTTCCTCGAAGGTCTCCTTTATCATATCCTCAATGACCTTGGAAACATTCGGCACATAGGGAGAAGGCTTCAGCACTGCCGTGCATCCTGAGGAAATCGCTCCAACGAGAGGATTGAGAAGAAGCTGCACAGGGTAGTTCCAAGGAGAGACTATCAAAGTGTTGCCAAGCGGTTCCTTGACCACATAGCTTCTTGACGGAAAGAGCTTCAGAGGACTGTGTTTCCTTTCTCTGCGTGACCATTTCCCAATATTGGAAATGTGATTGAGGATTTCACCCTTGACTATGCTGATTTCTGTAAGGAACGCCTCCTCGTATGACTTGTGCAGATCGGTCCACAAAGCATCCGCAAGCCTGTCTTCCCATTTTGCCATTGCGAAAAGGAACTTGCAGAGCATCTGTTTCCTGAATTTCACATCGAGTGTAGCGCCACTGCGAAAAAACTCACCCTGAGCCTTTGCGATTTCTTCAATCCTTTCAGTTGTAGTGTTTTCCAAAGTCATGAATGTTATGATACTTTCTTGTTTGAGTCCTGGGACTGCTGCTGTTTGACCCGTCCCGTGAAATTGTCCATTGTATGATAGATACCGAACCATTCTCCGAAAATGACATCGAACATCCTCGTAGGGAGTATTCCCTGCCAGAATCTGATGAAATGGAATCCGAACGGTATCCCGGCGAAAATCTTGTTCTTTTCAATCGCCCTTATGTGGTAAAAAACAGTCAGAAGCGTGCCTTGTAGTGCTGAACGTCCAGCTTCCATGTGCCCTGCAGACGCATCACCGCTTCGATGGCAGCCCTTGCACAACCATGCCCTCCGGGACGGTCAGAAACAAGGTCTGCAATCTCCTTGACCTCATCCACTGCATCGCTCGGGCACACACCGCATCCACATGCGAGCATAACCGGAATGTCAGGGACATCGTCACCGAAATACATCACATTCTCAGGTGCAAGGTTGTACCTGAGGCAGAAATCCGCGAAGTCTTCCATCTTGTCCCTCGACCCGAGATATACATCCTCAGGGGTGACACCGCATGTGATAAACCTCTTTCTTATGCTCTCCGAGCGCCCTCCTGTTATAATGCCCAGCCTGTATCCGTGCATGGAGGCCATCCTCAAACCGAATCCGTCCTTTGAATCGAAGGTGCGGAAAAGTTCACCGTCGAGGTTGGCCAGTATGCCTCCGTCGGTAAGCACTCCGTCCACATCGAATGCGAACGCCTTTATCTTCTTGAATCTTTCTTCCATAAATAAGAGAGTTGGTCCTGCAATATGCTATGACTTGGCTCCGCCACCGAAACCGCCCATAGGGAAAGTCGCCTTCGGTTCACCTCCGAGCGAGATGACTCCGTTCTGGCTCTCATATTTGTTGATATTGTCCTGCAGGGCGAGGAAAAGCCTCTTGGCGTGCTCCGGGGTCATGATGATTCTGTTGCCAACTTCGGGCTTCGGAAGTCCAGGGAGCATGGTTGCGAAATCGATTATGAACTCGCTGTGTGAGTGGGTGATGATTGCAAGGTTTGAATATGAGCCTTTTGCGATGTCCTGCTTCAGGTCGATGCTTAATTCTTTTTCGTTTGCCATTGCTTTCAGTATGTTTGAAGTTATATTATTGAATGAATCTCTAAATAGGTCCTGTTTTGCAAAGATACTGAAAAAATTAGTATCTTTGCACGATATTGTGCCCCAGGAGGGCGCTTTGATTATATAATCGGTGAATAATTATTGATATTATATGGAACTTCCAGCAAAGTATGATCCTGCCTTGACGGAGGATAAATGGTATGCCTATTGGCTTGAACACAAATTCTTTCATTCAGAACCTGACGAAAGGGAACCTTATACGATAGTGATTCCTCCTCCAAATGTGACAGGTATTCTGCACATGGGACATGTTCTCAACAATACATTGAATGATGTGCTCATCCGCAAGGCGAGGATGGACGGAAAGAATGCCTGCTGGGTTCCTGGTACCGACCATGCATCCATTGCTACCGAGAGCAAGGTGGTGGCAAAACTTAAGGCTGAAGGCATCAGCAAGGAGGACATCACAAGGGAGGAATTCCTCAGGCATGCATGGGAGTGGAAGGAAAAGCATGGAGGCATCATCCTCAGCCAGCTCCGCAAGCTAGGAGCTTCATGCGACTGGGACAGGACCAAGTTCACAATGGATCCGGACCTGAGCGATGCCGTAATCAACACTTTCGTATATTTCTACAACAAGGGTTATATATATAGAGGTGTAAGGATGGTCAACTGGGATCCTGTTGGTCTCACTGCCGTCAGCGACGAAGAAGTTATCCACAGGGATACCGTAAGCAAGTTCTACCATCTGAGATATTTCATCTCCGACGGCAATGGCAACCCTACGGACAAATACATAATCATCGCCACGACCCGTCCTGAGACCATTATGGCTGATGCCGCTATTTGTATCAACCCGGAGGATGAACGCTACCATTGGCTGAAGGGCAAGAAGGTGCTCATTCCTCTCATAAACAAGGAAATTCCTATCATAGAGGACTCATATGTCACCATGGATTTCGGAACGGGATGCCTCAAGGTGACCCCTGCCCACGATGTGAATGACTACGAGATCGGCATAAGGCACAACCTGCCTGTGCTCGATATAATCGACGACCATGGAAGACTCAACGAGAAGGCTCAGATTCTTGTTGGTGAGGACAGGTTCGAGGCAAGGAAGAAAATCGAGACAATGCTCCGTGAAGCAGGCAATCTTGAGAAAACCGAGGATTACACCTCTCCGGTAGGATATTCAGAGAGGACGAACGCCGTCATTGAGCCAAGGCTTTCAATGCAATGGTTCCTGAAAATGGATGCTCTTGCAAAAGATGCGCTCGAGTCTGTCGAGAGCGGAAACGTGAAGCTGATACCAGACAAATACAGGAACACGTACCGTCACTGGATGGAGAATGTGCGTGACTGGTGCATCAGCCGTCAGCTCTGGTGGGGACAGCGCATACCTGCATATTATCTTCCTGATGGAAAGGTAGTTGTGGCGGAGACCGCCGAGAAGGCCCTTGAGCAGGCCAGGGCATTGTGTCCGGGAATAACCATGACGGACCTCAGGCAGGACGAGGATGTGCTCGATACATGGTTTTCTTCATGGCTGTGGCCAATTTCAGTTTTCGATACCAACAAGGCAGGACATCCTGATGCCGAACCTAACAAGGATCTTGCATACTATTATCCTACCAATGACCTTGTTACGGGACCGGATATCCTTTTCTTCTGGGTGGCAAGGATGATCATGGCCGGAAACGAGTTCATGAAAGACGTTCCTTTCCACAATGTTTATCTCACCGGTATCGTCCGTGACAAGCTCGGAAGGAAGATGTCGAAGACTCTCGGCAACTCTCCGGACCCTCTCGACCTCATTTCAAAATACGGTGCCGATGCAGTACGCCTCGGAATGCTGCTCTGCAGCTCTGCAGGAAACGACATTCTGTATGATGAGTCACAGATAGAGCAGGGCAGGAACTTCAACAACAAGGTATGGAATGCCTTCCGCCTCGTGACAGGATGGAAAGTGGATGAGAATGCTGCCCGTCCGGAGGCATCGGCGGTTGCCGTGAAGTGGTTTGATGCCAAGTTGAGCCAGGTAATCGAGACAGTGGAGGACCATTTCTCCAAATTCCGTATCTCGGATGCGCTCATGGCAATCTACAAATTGTTCTGGGATGATTTCTGTGCATGGTATCTCGAGATTGTGAAGCCTGCATACGGATGCGGCATAGACAGGGAGACATTCAATGCGACAGTGCGTTTCTTCGATGCTCTTCTGAAGATGATTCATCCTATAATGCCGTTCATTACCGAGGAGCTCTGGCAGAACATGGAGCCTCGCAAGGAGGGTGAGACCATCATGAACCAGCGCTATCCTCAGGCCAAGCCTTACGACATCCAGTTCATAGAGAAGTTCGACATGGCATGCGAGGCGGTGGCCGGTGTCAGGAACATCCGACAGCAGAAGAACATTTCTCCTAAGGAGGCACTTGAACTTAGGGTGAAGGGCGAGTTCCCTTCAGAGGTAATTCCGGTAGTCGTCAAGCTTGCCAACGTGACTGTAGGAGAGGCTGAGGGAGATTTGTCTGCTGCACAGAGATTCATGGTAAGGACTGTGGAGATGTTCGTTCCTCTCACAGGTCTTGTGAATGTGGAGGAGGAGATTGCAAAGCTTGAATCGGAGCTTGCTTATCAGACCAAATTCCTTGAAAGCGTAAGGAAAAAGCTTTCCAACGAGCGCTTCGTCGCCAATGCTCCTGAGGCCGTGGTGGCAGTCGAGAGGAAAAAGGAGGCTGATTCCCTGTCCAAAATAGAAAGTATAAATACTTCACTCAAAGCATTGAGAAATAATTAGTAAAACAATTTAGTTAACATTGTTAACATTTTTGTTATGATTAAATCTGAGCTCGAATTGGATGTAAGGTACTACGAAACCGATCAGATGGGCATTGTCCATCACTCCAATTATATCAGATATTTCGAATGCGGACGCTCCGACATGATGGAGAAGGCCGGACTTCCGATTTCCAAGGTTGAGGAGGCGGGAGTGGTTCTTCCTGTCGTGTCGGTGGAATGCCGCTACAGGATGCCTGCCAAGATGGGTGACAGAATCAGGATAGTCACCATGATCGACAAGGTGCCGATGGCGAAGCTTGTTGTACGCAACGAAATCTACAATGCGGCCGGCAACCTTCTCTGTGAGGGGAAGGTGATTCTCGGATTCCTTGATGCGGTCACCCGCCGTCCTGTAAGGTGTCCGGAGCCGCTCGCTGAAGTAATAGAAAGAGGTATGTAATTATGGTACTGTCTATGACACCGTTGTTTATGAATATCGGAATCTGGGAGGTTCTGATAATCGCCCTTGTTGTACTGCTCCTGCTCGGAGGAAGGAAAATACCTGAACTCATGAAAGGTCTTGGAGAAGGAATCCGGAATTTCAAGAAAGGTATCAAGGGAGATGATGTCAGTGATGGAGACGATGCCGCCAAGAATTGACGTCAGATGATTTCCATCAACAACCTTACTGTAGCTTACGGCGGATTCACTCTGCTGAATGAAATCAATTTCCATATCAGCGAGACCGACAAGATAGGCCTTGTCGGGAAGAACGGTGCAGGCAAGTCCACGATTCTTAAGCTCATATGCGGACTTCAGAGCCCGACTTCCGGAAAGGTTGCCGTTCCTGCCGGACTGAAAATCGGGTATCTGCCACAGATCATGGAGCATCACAGAGGGAAGAGCGTCATTGACGAGACCATGACGGCTTTCTCGGAGATGTTTTCCATGGAGGCTGAAATTGAGAAGATAACTGAAGAGCTCTCAATCAGGGAGGATTACGACAGCAAGGAATATCATGACCTGATGGTGAGGCTTGGCGAGGTGAACGACCGTCTGTCATTCACCCGTTCAGAGAATCCACGGGTGCAGGCAGAAAAGACCCTCATAGGGCTTGGCTTCAAATACGATGAGCTGGAAAGGCCTACGGAGACATTCAGCCAGGGCTGGAACATGCGCATCGAACTTGCGAAGATACTTCTCTCAAAACCGGATGTTCTGCTTCTCGACGAGCCTACAAACCATCTTGACATAGAATCAATCGAGTGGCTGGAGTCTTATCTTAAGGACTGTCGCAGTTCGCTTGTTCTCATTTCCCATGACCGCAAATTCCTGGACAATGTTACCAACAGGACCGTGGAGATAATGCTCGGTCACATCCACGATTACAAAGTACCCTACAGCAAATATCTTGAACTGCGCAAGGAAAGGCTTGCCCAGCAGCAGGCTGCATATGAGAACCAGCAGAGAATGATTGAGAAAACGGAAGAATTCATAGAGCGCTTCCGCTATAAGCCTACCAAGTCCAATCAGGTCCAGTCCCGTGTCAAGCAGCTTGAAAAGCTGGAGCGCATTGAGGTGGATATGGAAGACAGGTCAGCCTTGTCGGTAAAATTCCCTCCGGCTCCGCGTTCGGGAGACATTGCATACAAGGCCGTCGGCCTGTCGCTCGGATATGGTGAGAAAGTAGTTTTCTCCGGGGCAGACATAGAGGTCCGCAGGGGTGAGAAGGTTGCCTTGGTGGGCAGGAACGGAGAAGGCAAGACCACGCTTATGAGGGCCATAATGGGGGAACTTGAGCCGATGCAGGGGGAGTCCCGTACCGGATATAATGTGAATATCGGATACTATGCCCAGAATCAGGAAGATATACTTGACAAGGAAGACACTGTATTCGGGACCCTCGACAGGATTGCAGTAGGGGATATCCGCCTGAAAATCAGGGATATACTTGCCGCTTTCCTTTTCAAGGGAGAGGATATAGACAAGAAAGTGGCCGTACTTAGCGGAGGAGAGCGCGCAAGGCTGGCTATGGCAAAACTGATGCTCAGGCCGTATAACCTTCTTGCGCTTGATGAGCCGACCAACCATATGGACATCAGGTCCAAGGATATCCTCAAGCAGGCTCTGAAGGCTTATGACGGAACGATAATCATAGTTTCACATGACAGGGATTTCCTCGACGGACTTGTCGACAAGCTCTATGAGTTCCGTGACGGAAAAGTCAAGGAGCATTTAGGGGGAGTCCGTGAATTCCTCGAGAGCCGCAGACTTGAAAGCCTGAATGAGCTTGAACGCCATTACGGACAGGTTGCAGAAACCAAGCCGGTGGAGACCGTACAGAAAAAGGAAGAGTCCAGGCAGGAGTATCAGGCAAAGAAATTTGTATCTAAAGAAGAACGGAAAATAAGAAACCGTATATCATTTCTGGAGAACGGTATAGAAGAAATAGAGAAAAAGATGAAAGACATTGAGGCCATCCTGTCCAATCCGAAGCCTGAAGACGACGTGATGGAGCTTACAAGGACATATCTTGAACATAAGCGTGAGTTGGATTTCAAGATGGCCGAATGGGAGAAACTTTCTGAATCACTTGAACAATAAACATTATGGAAGAAGGCAAGATGCAGTATTTGTTCGGAATGCATCCGGTAATTGAGGCCGTCAAGGCCGGGAAGAAATTTGACAAGGTACTTCTGAAACAGGGGCTTGAAGGAGTGCAGTTCCGTGAACTGCTCGATCTGTTGAAGGATAATGAAATCCCTTTCCAGTTCGTGCCTGCGGAAAAGCTGAACCGTTCAGTACGCGGGAGCCATCAGGGAGTCCTTGCATATATATCCAATATAGACTATGTCAGCATTGAGCAGTTGGTCGACAATGCCCTCAGCAGGTCTCTTTCACCTCTGTTAGTGATTCTTGACGGGGTGAGCGATGTCCGGAACTTAGGTGCGATAGCCCGCAGTCTCGAATGTGCCGGTGGCCAGGGAATAATTGTTCCTGCCAAGGGAGGAGCTGCAATCAATGCTGAGGCTGTCAAGGCTTCTGCCGGCGCTCTGATGAGAATTGACACTTGCAAGGTGCCTAACCTTCGTGTTGCCGCTTATTACTTGAAACAGAGCGGATTCCGCATAATCGCCGCTACGGAGAAGGTGGACAGGCTCATATATGACGTGGACATGACAGGACCTTGTGCAATAGTCATGGGATCCGAGGGAAAGGGCATATCTCAGTCCATGCTTGACCTGGCCGATGAAAAGGCTGCTCTTCCGATGTCAGGAGAAATAACGTCCCTCAATGTTTCCGCTGCGGCTGCCATTATGATGTATGAAGCTGTAAGACAGAGAATTGTCAAAGGTTAGCTGAAGCATATGTTTGTACTTGATTCCCATTGTGACACACCGTCTCAGATTCTCCGTCTTCGCAATCTTGCAATTGACAATGATCATTCACACGTCGATTTCCCGAAACTGAGACGCGGTGGTGTTGACGGGGCATTCTTCGCTCTTTATGTACCTGCATCTCTGGATGACATGCAGGCTTGGGAATATGCCTGGAAACTGATGGATGCCGTGAGGAGGACCGTTTCCGACAATTCCGACAGGGTGGCGTTTGCCCGTTCTCCTGAAGAAGCCCTGAAGAATTGCTCAGAAGGCAGATTTTCCGTATTCGTCGGCCTCGAGAACGGGTCTCCGGTCGGGGATTCACTCGCGAAACTTGAGGATTTCCATGAAGCAGGTGTGAGGTATGTGACTCTATGCCACAGCGCGGATAACAGAATCTGTGATTCCTGTGCCTCGAAGTCTCCTGCTTGGGGAGGCCTGAGTCCTTTCGGCAGGACAGTCGTCAGGAAGATGAACGATATCGGCATGATGATAGATGTATCCCACATTTCTGATGATTCGTTTTGGGATGTGTTAAGGTATTCCAGGGAACCTGTCGTGGCAACGCATTCATGCTGCCGTGCCCTTGCAGACCATCCGAGGAACATGACTGATGATATGATAAAGGCACTTGCATCCAACGGTGGGGTGATCCAGATAAATTTCTACCCGCTCTTCATCGATTCCGGCTTTGCCCGGTCAGCGCCGGCATCCATGCTTCTTGATGAGTGTGACAGGCTGGAAGCTGACTTCATTGCTTCACCTGAAGATCCTGTCAAAAGGAAGGCATGGTATGACATTCTGGACAGAATCCAGTCTTTGCAGCGTCCTTCCTATAAAAGGGTTGTTGACCATATCGACCATGCCGTCTCATTGGCCGGTATCGACCATGTCGGACTCGGATCGGATTTCGACGGTATTTCTGTAACCCCGCAGGGGCTGGAAGACATCTCCAAATTCCATGTCCTGTTTGAAGAAATGCGTGACAGAGGCTATTCTGAGGCAGAAATCGAGAAAATTGCAGGAGGCAACTTCTTGCGCGTCATGAGCCTGATACAGAGAGATATAAGATAGTCTTATTGTTTACATAAATTCACATAACAATTGTGTTATATATCAAAACAAAGTTGTTTTAGATATATTATATCAATTATTTATGTCTTTCATTATGTGTTTACGCAAAATATTGAGTGCATTGGCTGCAAAACGCTCGATATTGCGCTTCCGGTCTCCTTTGAAGACCATTTTCACAGCTTCCGTACCTCTTTGTGAAGACACGGCAATCCACACCAGACCGACAGGTTTGTCTTCGCTTCCGCCTCCAGGGCCTGCAATGCCTGAAGTGGCTACGGAATAATCGCTTCCTGTCACTGTCCTGGCTCCTTCTGCCATCTTCCGAACACATTCCTCGCTGACTGCACCATATTGAGATATGATTTCGGCAGGAACTCCAAGGACGCCTTCTTTCACGCTGTTTGCGTAGGATGTGACGCTTCCGAGGAAATATTCAGATGAACCTGGTATCGACGTGAAGAGATGGGAAATCATGCCTCCAGTGCAGGATTCAGCTGCGCTTACGGTCTTTCCAATCGAATGGAGCATCTTCCCTATGCATTCCTGAAGCGAATCACCCTCATATATGTCATCTTTCAGGATTTCCCTCAGTTCCTCAATTCTTGTGTCAATCCTTTCAGTTTCTTCTTTCTTGTCTCCACCATATATGGAAAGCCTCAGGCGCACTCCGGCGAGAGGATTCGGAAGATATGCCAGGTGCATGTCCTCAGGAAGGGCGTTCTCCCATTCTTCAATACGCTTTGAAAGTGCAGACTCTGCAATCCCGAATGTGTTGATTGTCCTGTGATGGATGTCGGAGGTCCCATGGTGCTGTCTGATGTCTTCAACAACATCTCCGAGGGCTCCTATGGCCTCGAACGGGACTCCTGGAAGGGAGTATAGAGAAGCCTTGTGTCCGAACCTCTCGGGTGGGAATCTGAAGGCCATGACAGGGGCGGTACCGAGTTTGTTCGGTATTACCTCGCAATTATCCGGAACAGATGCCTGGGCTATGTTTATGTCAAGAACATCGAGTCCGCGCGCTCCTAGAATACGGTGGATGATTTCAAGCTGACGCTCATCCGTCCGGAATTCACGCGAGCCTGCCAGTTCTGCGAGTGCGTTCTTGGTCACATCATCCTTTGTCGGTCCCAGGCCGCCTGTCACGATTACTATGTCGTTGGCAGCCAGCTCTTTGCCGAGCTCCGTCACAATGGTCTCACGTTCATCTCCGATTGACAGCATTCTTGTGACCTTGATGCCTGTGGCATTCAATGCCCGTGAAATATGGGATGAGTTGGTATCGACTATCTGGCCGATAAGTATTTCATCTCCGATCGTACAGATGGAAGCCTGTGTCATTTTTCAAGATATTTGAGAATTCTCTTGATAAATCCCGGACCTTCATAGATGAATCCGGTATATACTTCTACGAGGGATGCTCCTGCCTCAAGCATCTGTCCGGCCTGCTGCGGGGTCATGATGCCGCCTACGCCCACTATTGGCAGGTTATCACCTGATTTTTCCTTGATATACCTCACGAGTTCGAGGTTCTTATTGAACAAAGGTGCTCCGGAAAGGCCTCCCTTGCCTATTTTCTCCACTTTTTCAGAAGGTGTGGATTCGAGTCCGTCCCTGCTTCTGGTCGTGTTTCCGGCCACGATTCCATCTATTCCGGAACGAAGACAGTAGTCAATGATTTCGTCAAGCTGCTGGTGGGAAAGGTCCGGGGAAACCTTCAGGAGAATGGGCCTGTACTGGTCGTAATACATCCTGAGGTCGAGGAGCCTGTCAACGATATCCGAAAGGAAACCTATGTCCTGCAGTGCTGTAAGGCCCTCAACATTGGGACAAGACACATTCACGACGAACATGTCCACGAAATCGTAGAGCAGGGCGAAAGAGGTCTCGTAGTCCTTTGCAGCCTCTTCGTTCATGCTCGTGGCATTCTTGGAGATATTGGCGGCTACGATGACTTCAGGCCTGACTTTCTTCAGGTGCTCGACAGCGTTCTTCACACCTTTGTTGTTGATTCCCATCCTGTTGATTATGGCCTTGTCAGACGGAAGACGGAAAAGGCGCGGCTTCGGATTGCCGTCCTGAGGCTTTGGGGTCAGGGAACCGATTTCCACGAAACCGAATCCGAGGTTCCCAAGATCGTTATAGTGTTCTCCGTTCTTGTCAAGACCTCCTGCAAGTCCTACAGGATTAGGAAATTTGATTCCGAATACCTCCCTTGCAAGGGACGGTGTATTTCTGCGGAAAAGAAGACGGAGGAAGGATGATCCGAAAGGGATGCGTCCTGCGACAGAAAGAGCTGTCAGGGTCAGGTTATGGGCCGTTTCGGGATTGAACCTGAATAGAATCGGCCTGATCAAGTGCTTATACATCAGAATTGGCGTCTTTTAATATTGCAAAGATAGCAAAAGAACGGCTCAATTCACAATTCCTGATAAGTTCCGTCATCAAAAAGAATGGTAACTTTGACAACTTTTCTCTGATTTATAGTCTTTTGAGTGATATTATATAAAGTATTCATATCAATCCTGCCTTCAGTATTTGCAACAGTATTTTCCGGCTGTAAGGATTCATCAACCGGTTCAGCCTCTTCGTCGGAGAACAGTACGCTTGAAGTCTCGGACATCAGGGAAGGAGTGGATGGTGAAAGCGATTCGGCATCCTTGTACATTTTACCTTTGCCGAACATAAGCCATTCCATGTTCAGTCGTGGATAGCGCGTCATCAGGGCTTTGATGAATTCGTAGCTCGGATTGTTCCTTCCGGAAAGAATATGTGAAACGCTTGCTCGCACGACATTGAGGGAGTCCGCAAGCTGTGACTGCGTGATGTTTTCTGCAGCCATGAACTGTTTCAAACGGGTGTTCATAGTTGTTTACATTAGTTTTACAAATGTAGCAAGGAATTTTGAGATTTCAAAGTGATTTTCTTGTTCACATATGTAAATAGGGGAGAGTAAGACAGTATAACTAATTATATAGATACTTTATGTAACATGTGTAAATATCTGATTTTAATAGATATAATATTTGTATATACATCAAAAATATACATAAATGCGGCACTTTGTGAGGAAACAACCTAAAAGTTACATGTATTATATCTATTAATCCTTTATATAAATAATATAAATCATTGGGTTCTAATATAATATCTATAATAATTATAATACATAAATTTTACTTATATTAAAATTGTTAATCATGATAGGACTGCCATGAAATGTAATATAATCTGGTATGATGTTTACAAATATTATTATTTTTATTTACTTTTGTTATTTACTTTTGTAAACAATGGTCGAATGCAGCCGTTCGGCACTATGATGGAAAATTTTCGTATTTTTGCATCCGGATTTATACAAGTCCGCGTTATACTGATTTTTGATGATTTGTTTACAATGATACCGTCACTGAAAATAGAAGACTATGACTATGAGCTCCCAGACGAAAGGATTGCAAAATATCCTTTGTCGGACAGATCTGCTTCGAAGCTCCTGATATATAAGAATGGATGCGTTTCTGAGAATGTATTCCGCAATATCCCCGATTTTCTGCCTTCCGGTGCTTTGATGGTGTTTAATGACACCAAGGTAGTGCCTGCAAGACTGCATTTCGTACGCCCCACAGGTGCTCATATTGAGGTTTTCTGCCTCGAACCTGTGGAGCCGAATGAATATGTCTCCATGTTCGCTTCGGTCGGATGCTGCAGGTGGAAATGCATCGTAGGCAATGTGAAAAGATGGAAAGGAGACATGCTGTCATTATACAACCCATGTCAGGACGTTGACGTAAGCTCCGTAAACCTTACGGCAACCCTTGTGGAAAGACAAGGGGAGACATCGGTGGTTGAGTTCCGATGGGATGGTGACGTGCCGTTTTCCAAGGTGCTCGAAGTCTGTGGATCAGTCCCTATTCCTCCGTATCTGAACAGGGAGACGGAATCCATTGACATAGAGCGTTATCAGACATTGTATGCGCGTTACCGGGGCTCTGTGGCCGCTCCTACTGCAGGCCTTCATTTCACTGACGATGTGCTCGAAAGAATCAAGGAAAAGGGGATCGAAGAGAAAACTGTCTGCCTTCATGTAGGAGCAGGAACATTCCTTCCTGTCAAGAGTTCGGATGTGTCCGAGCATTCAATGCACAGGGAACCTTTTGTCGTAGAGCTCTCTCTTATCGATGAGATTCTGGCCGGAGGAAGACCCCTGATAGCAGTCGGAACAACATCTGTAAGAACACTTGAGTCTCTTTATTATATAGGTGTCAAATGCATTGAGAACGGAGCACCGTCCGATGTAGGCCAGTGGGAACCTTATGAAAGGGAGTATCCGTATACCCTGGAGGAATCGCTTTCAGCTATTGCAGAATATCTCAGGGCCAATTCGTTGACACAGCTCAAGATGGGAACGAGGATAATAATCGTCCCGGGATTCAGATTCAGGCTTGTAGATATGCTTGTAACCAACTTCCACCAGCCCCAGAGCACTCTTCTTCTCCTTATTTCAGCTTTTGTCGGAGGTGACTGGAAACGCATATACGACTATGCTTTGGCTAACGGTTTCAGGTTCCTTAGCTATGGGGACAGCTCATTACTTTTCCGCCGATGAATGGGCTGATAGTTGTTTTATTCACAGGCTTTTTATAAATTTGCTTCTTGAACTATAAACTTGAACCTTAATTATGGTAGATTTATCTGAATTTGAGAGCATAAGCCCTTATACCGATGCCGAAGCGGCGGAAGCTCTCAGCAAGTTGGCGGATTATCCTCTTCTTTCGGAAGTTTCGCAGTATTTCTTCCCGGAACAGTCGCCGTCTTTCCTGAAAGATATCCTTAAAAGCATAAGGACCATCGACCAGTTCCAAATACTTGTCATGTCGAAGGTTGTCGAGTGGGTGCTTGAGCATACGGCACGCAATTTCTCATACGACGGCATTTCCAATATAGATCCTGACAGGAAATTCCTGGCTTTGTCGAACCACAGGGACATCATTCTCGATCCTGCAATCACTCAGCTTGTCCTTTACAGGAACGGTATTCCTATGACCGAGATCGCTGTCGGTGACAATCTCATAACCAACAAGACAATCGAATATCTCATCCGTTCCAACAGGATGATCAAGGTGATGAGAGGCATTTCCGCAAGGGAGCTTTACCTTTCGTCGCAGCTTCTTTCGAAATATATACGTCTCAACATAACCGAGCAGCGGAGTTCAATCTGGCTCGCACAGAGACAGGGCAGGACCAAGAACGGCTATGACATTACCGAGCAGGGCCTTCTGAAGATGCTCGACATGAGCGGAACTTCCGATTTCGAGCACAATTTCGAAGAGCTGAACATTATCCCGATGAGCATTTCATACGAGTTCGAGCCGTGCGACGTGCTCAAGGCCCGTGAGCTTGTGATTTCAAGGAAACACAAATATGTGAAGGCTCCCGATGAAGACCTGAACAGCATCCTTACAGGAATCAAGCAGCAGAAAGGCAACATTCATCTCAATATAGGAAAGCCTCTCACAGTCGAGGAAATCCGTGAGGCGGCAAAATGCGACAAGAACGACAGATATCAGCTTATCCGTCATGCCGTTGACAGGAGAGTCATCGAGGGATACCGTCTCTGGAAGAACAATTATGTCGCATACGACCTTGCAAACAAATCATACAAGTACTCAGATTTGTATGCGTACGAAGATGTTGCCTCCTTTGTGGATTATATGCAGAATCAGCTTGACACTGTCGAGCCGGAAATCAACAGGGAAGACCTCCGGAGGATTTTCCTTGACATCTATGCAAATCCGGTCTGCACGAAGGAACTTCTGGAAAAAGAAAAGTCCACAGGCTCGATTCTTCTCTGACCCATGGACTTGCAATATTGAATTCAAGGAGCGGAGCAATCCGCTCCTTAATTGTTTTTTATATTCACATCCAGCTGCGGGAACGGGAAGCTGACTCCGTTCTTCGGGAGAATAGTGTAGATTCTGTCATTGATATCGTATTTGACAGGCCAATAGTCAGATGCCTTCACCCACGCTTTCATCACGAACTGTATGCTGCTGTCCCTCAATTCATTGAGAGCAACGAAAGGGTCAGCCGGAGCTCCCTGCTCAGCGTAAAGAATTCTCTTTTCATCTGTCATTATGCTCATCAGGAGTTCTTTCGTAGAATCGGATGGAGTGCCGTACTCGACATCGACAAGCCAGTCAACCCTTCTGAATTCGTTCTGTGAGTAATTGTTGATGGTGCCGTTGGAGAGCGCGCCGTTAGGGATTATAATGTTCCTGTTGTCCACAGTCGTGAGTTTGGTGCTCACTATGGTTACCTCCCTGACTGTCCCGGAGAAGCCCTGCGCTTCAATGAAATCCCCGGCCTTGAACGGCCTGAATACCAGAAGCATGATTCCGCCGGCAAAGTTCTGGACGGTTCCGTTCAGAGCCATACCTATCGCCATACCTCCACCGGCAAGCAGGGCCGCGATGGATGTGGTATCTATTCCGAGAGCCCCGACAGTGATGATGATAAGGATGATTGTCAAAGCTATGCTTGTCATGCTCTGGACAAACGAAACGATTGATGCTTCCGTGTTCCTCTTGACAAATATCCTTGCGAGGATAACCTTGATTTTCTTGATGAGCCAGGCTCCTATGCAGTATATTATTATGGCTGCCAGGACTTTGAGTCCGAATGAAATGGCGTGGTTGCCAAGATCGGTCAGCAACTGCTCCGTAGGGGTCGTGGCTATTTTCTCGGCGACGGCGGCTATTTCCGCCTGCACGTTGTTCAGGGAATCCGTCGGTACGATAGGTATGGTCTGCAGGAGATTCATCATTCAAAAAGTTTTTTGACCTCGGCCACAATTTTCTCAACAGGTTCGTCAGGGGAAATCACGAGCTGAGGCATGGCCTGGTATATCGCTTTTCCTGATTTTGCAATTTTCTCGCCACCGCCTGTAATGTTGAGCATGATTACCTCATCTTTCCTTACTGTATTGTCCTTGACTGCCTGCGCAAGGGATGCCGTAGCTACAGCGGCAGCAGGATGGATATCGATTCCTTCAAGTTCCTCGAACTTCTGCAGCCAGAAACCAAGTTCTTCATTTGTCACGCAGAACATGTCTCCTTTGCTGTCAGCTATTGCATCGAAGAGACCTCCGGCAATCGAGAACGGAGGTTTGCGGTTCGAGAGAACCTTTGCCTCAATCTGGCCGGCAGCAGTGCGTGCCTCCTCGGCGGACAATGGAAGAAGCGCCTTGGAACCAGCCTTCCATGAGTCGTACATTATCGTGAACGGAGAATTCTGCGACGGATAGAGACGCATCTTGTGGGTGCCGAAGCGTCCGTCAGCAATGAGCCTGAGGTTGTTCTCCCAGACTGCAATCGTGCCTGTACCGCTTCCTACGGCCTGGAAATAAGCATCCGGAATACGGCCGGCCTTCTCGACAGCAGAAAGGAGGGTAGTTCCCATTCCATCCCTGCGGGCTATGTTTTTAGCTCCGCCTTCAGCCTGGAATTCAGGGCTTGTGCAGGCAGCGTCAGCTATTGCTATGGCATCGAAATAGTCGCATCCTT
The DNA here is from genome assembly GCA_051870095.1 of Candidatus Cryptobacteroides sp. Lineage (GTDB taxonomy): Bacteria > Bacteroidota > Bacteroidia > Bacteroidales > UBA932 > Cryptobacteroides. The sequence goes on from JBJEBN010000072.1 coordinate 19,999, forward strand.
TTGGCGCGGCAATGATTTTCACGCAACTGTCCAACGGTTCCCTGAACCACAATGCGCTTATGTTGTCCTCCGGTATCGAGAGCAGAAGAGGAATCTTGTTGTCGGAGCATACTTTCGCAAAGGCCCTTGCAGTGTTGCCTGCAGATGCCACGACCAGAATCCTGTCATGGTTCTCAGGCAGTCGTGCGCATACGGAATATGCTTCTGTCTCCTTGAACGAGCATGTCTGCATGAATGCTCCTTTTTCAGGCCAATATCCTGAGAATGTGATATACAGATTCTCGAGTCCGAGGTATGCCGCAAGCTTTTCAGACTTGTAGGTGACCGGGGCGCTTGAACCAGACAGAGTGCGGCTTACAGGAAGCCAGTCTGCATATCTGTAGAATCCCAGAAGTTCAGGGCGGGGATTGAAAAGCCTGTTGGTATATTCCGCACGTACAAGGCTTGGGGAAGGACTTTCGGGATCGGACAGAGTCCAGCCCTTGTCTTCAAATTTCCTCCCTGTCGCAACATTGACGAGGGAATAATATGTTGGTTTGAAAGTCATGGTTTTTGATTTTAGTCGTTATTCATTTTGGACCTCAGGTCCGTAATTCCTAAAGATTGGCCAGCAGATACCACATATAACCAGCTTCTGCAATAAGAAGTATTGCTCCTTCAACCCTGTCGAGCATCTGTTTCCTGAAAAGGAAGGCACTAAGCAGGATGAAGAGGGAAGAACCGGTTACCACTCCGAGGTCAACCATTGTCATTCCGCTGAAAGACAGAGGGCTGATAAGGGCTGAACCACCGAGAATCAGCAATATGTTGGATATGTTGGATCCGAGAATGTTTCCAAGTGCAAGCTGTCCCTTTCCTTTGAATGCTGCCACGACGCAGGTGGCAAGTTCCGGAAGGGATGTACCTCCTGCCATGACGGTGATGGCAATGAATTTGTCCGAAACTCCGAAAAGTTTCGCAAGCTCTGATGCCGATGAAACGAAGAGCTTGCCTCCTCCCACCAATGATCCGAGACCGATGAGAACAAGTACGACAGACAGCCATACCGGGCGGTTTTTCACCTGTGCATCGTCATCCTGCTGCTCGCCTGAGTTGGATTTGAAGGATTTGTACAGATACCATGCAAACAGGCCGAGGAGGATGGCACCGTCAACGCGGTTCAGCGAATTGGTGCCGAAACCGAATATGCTGCCTTTCATACCGAGAAGAACAAGAAGTACTGTAACTATGATGTTCATCGGAATGTCGCGCCTGATGTTGCTTTTGGTTATGACAAGTGGGGATATAAGGGCCGTGGCTCCGAGTATCAGCATGGTGTTGAATATGTTGGAACCGATGATGTTTCCTACGGCCATGTCTGAGTTGCCCTGGAACGATGACAGGAAGCTCACCACCATCTCAGGGGTGGATGTGCCTATGCCTACTATGGTGAGTCCGATCACGAACTCGCTTATTCCGGATTTCCTGGCGATGTCGGAAGACCCTTCCACCAGCCAGTTGGCTCCGAGAAGGATGAGCAGGAGTCCTGCTGCAAGTATCAGAAACTGTATTGCCATCTTGTTTTATGCTTGACAAATTGCAAATTTATAAAATTTGCCTGACAGTCCTTTCGAGAGCGACCACATTTTCAACATGATGGGTATGTGGGAACATGTCGACAGGACGGACGGCAGTTATCCTGTAATCGCGGCAGAGTATCTCAAGGTCCCTTGCCTGGGAAGCTGGATTGCAGCTCACGTAAACGATTCTCTGAGGTGCGGCATTGAGGATGACCTGAGCCACATCCGGGTGGATTCCTGCTCTCGGAGGGTCGAGGATTATGACGTCAGGCTTGCCGTGCTCCTGGACGAAAGAGTCGGTGAGAATATCCTTCATGTCACCGGCGAAGAACTCACAATTCTTTATTCCGTTGCCTTCGGCATTGATGCGCGCGTCCCCTATGGCTTCCGGCACGTATTCTATGCCTATGACCCTGGATGCCTTGGAAGATACGAACTGGGCGATTGTGCCTGTGCCGGTATAGAGGTCATACACCACTTCCGGTCCTGTGAGGGCTGCTAATTCCCTCGCAGTGGAATAGAGCTTGAATGCCTGGCGTGAATTGGTCTGGTAAAATGATTTCGGTCCTATCTTGAAACGCAGGTTCTCCATCGTTTCGTATATTGCCTCGTCACCTTTGTAGAGAATGCAGTCCTGGTCGGCTATAGAATCGTTGGCCTTGCCGTTGATTACATAATACAGTGATACTATCTGTGGGAACTTGGCTGCAACTGCGTCCAGGAGGGCTTCACGTGCCTGTCTATCTTCGTGGTAGAAACATATTATAAGCATCACTTCACCTTTTTCAGTGGTGCGGATGAACATGTTCCTCAGGAATCCTGTATGTTCCCTTATGTTGAAAAATTCGAGGGAGTGTGAAAGGGCGTATTCCTTTATGAAAAGCCTGATTGAGTTCGAAGGTTCCTCCTGAAGCCAGCAATGGTTTATGTCGAGAACCTTGTCGAAGAATCTGCCTACATGGAAGCCGAGTCCGCATCTCTGCTGCGGGGTGAATGAATCCGGGTCTTCTCCTTCGTTCAGCCACCGTCTCTGCGAGAAGGTGAATTCGAGCTTGTTGCGGTAATATTCGGTCTTGTCGGAAGGAATGATAGGGGAGATTTCAGGAACTTCAAGATGTCCGATGCGGACAAGCTGGTCATATACCTGCTGCTGCTTTGCCTGAAGCTGCATTTCGTATGGAAGAGGCTGCCATTTGCATCCGCCGCACACGCCGAAGTGCTCACAGAAAGGTTCCAGCCGGTGTTCGGACGGTTTCACAAGCCTGAGGATGTAGCCTTCCATATAATTCTTTTTCTTTTTGGTGACCTTCACATCCACGACATCGCCTGGTACTGCGAACTGGACGAACAGCACGGTACCGTCCACCCTTGCCAAAGCCTTGCCCTCGGCTGCCACAGATTCGATTACTACATTCTCCAGTATTATTTCCTGTTTCTTTCTTGCCATATGTTCAGATTCATGCCCGATTCGCGGGCGTGTAAGACATAAATAAAGGCCGGCTTAACAGTCGGCCTTGCAAAAGTACCAAATTATTTGCGTATTACGAAATTCTCTCGCTGCATTTGAGCAGTTCCTGGGAGATATTGATTATGAAATCTCCCATTTTCTCGAGTTCGCTGACGACATCCATATAATAAACGCTTGTCTGATAATTCTTGCGCTCTTTCTCGATGCTATCGATTTCCTCGTCGCGCAGGTTGTCCCTGAGTTTGTTGATTTCATCCTCTGCCGCATAAGCATTGGATATTTCCGTCAACCGTCCTTCGGATGCTGATGTAAGATTTGAAATCATCGCATCGTACGCATTGTCAACCAATGAGATAAGTTCGTTGACCTTGTTGATGGTGCTCTCATCGAAGGTCTTGTGGTGGATGTTCCTTCTCGAGAGGATGCGGCTTATGGTTTCTCCAGAATCTCCGAGGGATTCGAGCTCTCCGATGATCCTGTAAAGGGATTTGATCCGGTGGGAAGTCTTCTCGCTGATGTCATCGGTGGATACTCCGTTCAGGAACGTAGCAATCTCGTATTCAATCTTGTCAGAGATTTCCTCATATTTTACGAGTTTCAGACGGTATTCCTCGAAATCATCGGGGTTGGACTCATTCACTGCACTCCTGATATAGCCGAGACCGTTGCGTGATATCCTCGAGAAATGGATGACCTCCTTGACGGCCTGGTCAACTGCAAGTTCAGGGGTGGATAGGGGACCGGCCTCAATGTATGTGAGACGGAATGCATCATCTTCCTTGTTGGCAGGAGCCTTTATGATCATGATTACAGTCTTCTCTATGAGTTTGGTGAACCATATCAGTATGAATGTGTTGATCGTGTTGAAGAGGGTGTGCAGCATCGACAGTCCGTAGAGTGCGGCAGTGCCTTCCGGAGAATTGGATTCAGTGACGCAGAATCCGTCAGCTGTTGGATTCGGGAGTCCGAAAAGGAGTTCGATGACCTTGCCGACGAGGGCGAGGAAAGGCCTGAAGAGGGCGAGTGCCCATATTACTCCGAATATGTTGAATATGGTATGGGAAAGAGCGGCACGTTTAGCGGCAGTGTTTCCCACGGAAGCTGCTATGTTGGCTGTGATAGTTGTTCCGATATTTTCACCGAGCACCATGGCACAGCCCATCTGGAAAGGAATCCAGCCCATGCTCAGCATTATGAGGGTGATTGCCATAGTTGCTGAGGAGGACTGGAGTATAAGTGTGAGTATTGTGCCGAATATCAAGAAGATAAGTACAGAGCCGAAGCCGTATCCCGTCCATTGTGTGATGAATTGGAGTACCTCCGGGGTCTGCCTGAGGTCCGGGACGGATTCTTTCATGAACGAAAGTCCGAGAAACAGGAGGGAGAATCCGACTATGAGTTCACCGTAATTTCTTCTGCTGCTTTTCTTTGAATTTGAGAACAGGAATCCGAGAATCATGAGCGGAACCGCCAGTACCGATATGTCGGCCTTGAATCCGAGCCATGCCACGAGCCATGCTGTCACTGTAGTTCCAATGTTTGCACCCATTATGACTCCGATTGCCTGCACGAGGGTGAGGAGTCCTGCGTTCACGAAACTGACCACCATGACGGTAGTCGCTGATGAGGACTGTATCACTGCTGTGATTCCGAGTCCCGTAAGCACTCTCTTGAACGGGTTGGATGTCATCGCTGACAGAAAACTGCGGAGCCGGTCTCCGGCTGCTTTCTGGAGTCCGGAGCTCATAAGATTCATTCCATACAGGAACATTCCCAGAGCTCCTGCAAGTGTAAATAATTGAAGTACCATAGGTTTCTTGTTTTTCGGCAACAAAAGTATCCCTAAAGCACCTCAATCACAAAAAGTTCCTGTTAATTATCTGTTAAATCGGCATTCATGGGACTCACAGGGAGGAATCCTTCATTTCATATATCTTGCTGCAAGGCTGATATTTGTAAGGAACATATTCGAACAGTTGTATATAGGCTATGTCCTTCTTCTTGTTGGAATAAACATCCATCCTTAAGTTGTTGCCTTTGTCTTCCTCTTTGTAGTCGATTCCTTTGGGATTGTTCCTGTCGAGGGCTTCCATTACGGATGTCCTCATGTTCAGTGAGAAATAGTGTTCCTTCTTCAGGAATCTCTCACCGGTTTCAAGGTTCTTGTATCCTGATTTGTAAATCATTATGAGGATGATGCCGGCGAACATCATGAAGAAGCCGAGGATATTCACTGCCTGTGATGACGGTATTGAGACAAGAATGGTTCCCACCGCCATAAGGCTTATGCTGACGGTCAGGTCGAGGGCTGAATGTGCCCTTACGAATGTTTTACACATAATAAGTAGGTTTATTGATAATTAGATAATTGAGAGGCTTGCCAATGGTTAAGACGATCTCTCCATGCGCTTCGCTTAGTCGAGATGACAGATAGGGCAGTCTATTCTAAATTATCAATATACCTACACTTACAGGAAAATCTCCCGAGCGCAGATGATGGCAAGGTATGTTCGGTGAAATATGGAAATATCTGGACAGCAGGCTTTTGGAGATGAATCTGCCTGCCGATGTTACCAGGCTTCCCGGGCGGCTTTCTTCGGTGCCCGGGCGTCTTGTGCTTATGGATGTTTCATGCAGACTTGCAATGCAGTTCGTCGTGGCTGCAGCCAATGCTTCAGATGGTATCACGAATGAATAATCTGTCGGTGTGCATGTCTCGTCAGGAATCCGTGTTTCTGATGAATGGTCCGGAAGCAGATTATGAGCGACTAGTGCCGCACACAGCAATATAATGGTTATTATAAAATGCTTCGGTTTCATAAATCAAAAATTATCTGTCTTTGAAATCCGGTTTCACAAGTCAATCCCGAATCCATTTGATTTATTTGCAATTATTGTTCCGTCAATCTGATTTCCTGGTATTTTATTGTTTTCGATTCGAAATATTTGCAAGGGGATAGTTTTTATATCCTTTAGTTAACATAATATACATTGTGTAACAAATTCAAGCGGAAGGGGAGAAAGCGGTTTTCCTGGACTCATTTCTTTTTTAGGGCGCCTCGGATTGGCTGGGCTTCAAGCGGATTTTCTGGCCATGAGTGTTTCGGGTAACGCATTCTGAGTTCCTTGCGGACTTCGAAATATGTGCCGCTCCAGAAACTTTTCAAATCGCTTGTAAGCTGTACTGGCTTGAATCCGGGTGAAAGCAGCTCCATCAGTACAGGCCGTTTTCCATTGTCTACGCGCGGTGTATCCAGCAATCCAAAGCATTCCTGAAGTCTGACTCGGAGAACCGGAGCATCGGCGCCCTGGCGGTATTCAACCCTGATTTTGCTTCCGGTCGGAACTTCTATATGCGATGGTGCGATTCTCTCAACTGCCTGTTGCTGTTCATAAGTTAGCATGTTCCAAATCACCGTCTCCATGTCAATCTTTCTCAATTCATTGACTGTGCTTGCTTTACCGGCATATAACGGAAGCCATTCGGATGCTTTTGCAAGCACGCTGTCTGTTGACAGGTCAGGCAAATTCATTTCAGGATGCCATGCTGAAACTGCCGCAACGCGCCTCTGGAGATTCTGAACACGGTCCTGAAAATCGAACATCGTAAGACCGTATTTCGGAGCAGATTCGCACAAAACCTTTATCACATCTTCATCTTTGATATGCGTAAGTGGCTTTGTATCAATAACTATTCTTCCGATTCTCCTTTCTGTTGCAGCCTGTACCCTGCCAGCCTTCTGGTCCCATCCAAGCACTTCCCTGTCAGTAGTTTCCACATCTTCAGGATTCAAAACCGCTGCAAGGAAAATCCTTCCTTCCGACCCTTCACGTGAATTCATGGAAGCTACTGCAAGATAATCACTTGCAGCAAGCTGATCCGAGATGTCAACCTTTGCCAGTTCACCTCCCGAGAGCAGGAATCGACCGTATCCCCTGCTTTGGGCAATCCGTTCCGGGTATGCGGCTGCAACAAGCCGTCCCACTTCATAAGGATCGACAGGTGAATTGTCAACAGGAACTTGCAGGAGTTTTCTGTACTGTTCTGAAATCCTGATTACACGTGCCCATTGCCTTTCGCCTCCATTTCTGCTTCTTGCCCTGCGAAGTCCTTCGACCCTGAGGCTCATGTCAATTCCGTTCTCCATCCCTGCAAGAGGGTCCTTTTCTTCGAGAATTGCAGCTATGTCGGCAGCAAGAGCCTTGTCCTTGTGGCCTTCGGCCTTCAAAAGAATATGGGATATTCTCGGATGACAAGGAAGTTCTGCCAATGATCGTCCGTGCCGGGTTATTCCTCCCGGGGACAATGCTCCGATTTCTTCGAGGATGTTCCTTGCTGACATGAGATGATCTTTCGGCGGCGGGGTGATCCATTGAAGTGACTCCGGTCTCTCCCCTCCCCATGCCGCTATGTCAAGCAACGTGGAGCATAGATCAGCATCCAGGATTTCAGGAATTCGAGAGTCTGGCATTCTGCTTTCAGTGCCTGGAGTCCAAAGCCTGTAGCATGTTCCGGGAGCAGTCCTGCCTGCCCTTCCCGTCCTTTGTCTTGCCATGTCGAGGCTGATGCGTACAGTCTCCAATCTGTTGAGACCGCTTTGCGGGTCGTATTTCATCCTTCTGCACAGACCGCTGTCAACCACAGTCCTGACTCCTTCTATAGTTATGGATGTTTCTGCTATGGGGGTGGCAAGGACTACCTTGCGTTTGCCGTTGTCCAGAGGTGCTATCGCCCTTTTCTGATCTGCCGGGGCAAGCAACCCGTAAAGGGGCATGACCTCTGTATCAGCGAGGGATGAGCCGAGCATCTGTGCACATTTTCTTATCTCCCCTTCTCCCGGAAGGAATCCTAAAATGTCCCCTTCGTGCCTCGAGTGAGCCTGCAATATCATCCGGGCAACATCTTCAGCGCATGAAGCTTCGTCAGTGTCCCTGGCAGAATGGATTGTCTCGACAGGAAACATTCTACCCTTGCTTTCGACAAGCGGTGCTCCGAGGCTTTTGCAGATTGATACGGCATCTATGGTGGCAGACATTATGATTATCCTCAGGTCCGGTCGGATCATGCGGAATGATTCTCTCGTCAGGGCGAGGGCGAGGTCGCTCACAAGGCTTCTTTCATGGAATTCATCGAATATGACCGCTGATACACCGTCGAGGGCAGGATCGTTTGCAAGCATCCTTGTCAGGATTCCTTCGGTCAGGACTTCGATCTTCGTATTGTCAGATACCTTGCTTTCGAAACGCATCCTGTAGCCGACAGTCTGCCCTGGCTGTTCGCCTATGAGATACGCTATCCTTTCGGCAATCTGCCTTGCAGCCACTCTTCTCGGTTCAAGAAGGAGAACTTTTCCGGAGCATCCGAGTCCGTTGAGAATGGTTATTGGCAGCAGGGTGGATTTTCCTGCACCCGGAGGGGCAGTCACGACGAGCAACGGATTGTGCTTCAGACTGTCGTTGATTTCTTCCGCGACTTCTGCCGCAGGAAGCCTGTCCGGAGTACACTCTGATTGTCTGAGGATTCTGACCTGTGCCATTGCTGTCGGAAATATCTGTAGATTAAAGGGTTATGCCAAGGCCTATGCTGAAGGCCGTTATGAATGAGTTGTTGCGGTTTATGGACTCAGGTGGGATTGCCTGACCGTAGTACACGATATCGGGATTCGAGTAGTCGAGCTTGAACGAAGCCAATATGTCAAGCTTTGCCATACGGCTCAGGGATATCCTGTAACCACCGCCTATCCTTGCTTCAAGCATGGCTCCCGGAATCTCCTTGATGGTGACTCCCCCTCCAAGTCCGACATATGTCATCCATCTGTCTTTCATCGGGTCATTGCCATAGAATCTCGTGAGCCTCAATGATAAAGGCACGGCAGTATGAATATGGGCTATGTTGGTGTACCCTGCATGGAGAGACAGATTCCACATTTTGCCGATATTTGCTCCGACATGGACGTCAACCTCCGCGTCGGACCTGAACATAGCCTGCGTACCCTTGAGATCAACCCTTGACCCTTCCGGTGAATAGAAATTCTGGTGACTGGATGACAAGAATGATGCGACATAACTCCATTCCACACCATAAGTCACGAGGGGCTGCTTCCTCTTGGTTTCCTGCGCGTTAGAGGAAATGGAAGAAAGTACGATTCCTATCAGGATGGTTGTCAGGATTCTTCTTGCCATGGTTTCAGAAATTGTATTTTATGCCGATTTGTGGAACAAGTCCGTAGACAAGTCCGTTCCTGTACAGGACCATCCTGGCATAATCTTCATATATCAATATGTGTGACCCGAGTATCGGCAGGACGGTGGCAGACAATGTAAGGCCGCGGTTGAAGCAGCATTCGACACCGAGATTTCCGCAAATGCCAAAGAAGGGACCATGCCCTGAATCCATGCGTAAGTCTGTGCCGTAACCAATGGTCAGCCCGGGGCCTGCGAAGACCCTCAGCTGGCCGCATTCAGGGATGTCCCTGCGGAAAAACATGAAATTCCATTTGATTTCGGCAGAAGCTCCAGGGACCGAAGTCTCCCCTGAAAAGATACCGGTCATAAGCACGCCTGCATCGGCGCAGATGAAGCAGTCATCAGCAATGGAATGCTCGTAGGAAACCCAGAATCCCCGGTAGGACTGCACGACACCCAATGCTTTGGGCTGAGCCAGAGCAATGCCTGCCGATATGGTCACGGCCGCAGCCAGTGCCAGCAGTCTTTCAACCAGGTTCCGAGTCATTTCCGTCTATACATATTTGAATTCCATGTAGGATGCTCCGAGGTCGTCGTTGAAGCTGCCTCCTATGAATCCCACAAGGTCTCCTTTGGAGATTTTACCGTCCTTTAGAAGTATGTCGATGGAATTCTGAACGAAACCTTCCTTGCTGCCAGTCACCTCGAACTTGTAGCAATAGATGTCGTATGTGAGGGCAAGTTCCCTCATCGTGTAGGAGTTGTAGCACATTGCATAGATAGGCACCTTGGGTCTGAATTCCGCAAGATACCTGCCGGTCCTGCCTGTCCATGTGTCGAAAATTATTGCCTTGACAGGAAGTTTCAGAGTTGCTGCCACTATGGACCTTGCAAGCACGCCTGCAATAGGCTTTGTCACATTTTCAAGGTCGAGGGCAGGAGGCGTTTCTATTGACTCCTCAGTCTCGACGGCTATCCTGCTCATCGTGCTGACAGCTTCAACAGGATATTTCCCGGATGCTGTCTCTCCGCTCAGCATAATGGCATCGGAACTCTGGAAGATGGCGTTTGCCACATCCGTGACCTCTGCCCTTGTCGGACGTGGATTCTCAATCATGCTGTGGAGCATTTGGGTTGCCACAATTACAGGTTTCTTCCTCTTGCGGCATCTGCTGATGAGTTTTTTCTGGATAAGAGGTATCTTCTCTGCAGGGATTTCGACTCCTAGGTCTCCCCTTGCAATCATGACGCCGTAGCAGTATGTAAGGATGTCGTCGAGGTTGTCGATGCCCTGCTGGTTCTCTATCTTTGAGATAATCTTGATGTGACTTCCCCTGCTTTCGAGTATTTCCCTTATTTCAAGAAGGTCTTCCCTGCTGCGTACGAAAGAATGGGCGATGAAGTCTATGTCTGCGTCGATGGCCCAGTTGACGAACATCTTGTCTTTTTCGGTCAAAGCCGGGAGGGATATATGCACATTCGGGACATTAACGCTTTTCTTGCCTTTGACAAGTCCGTTGTTTACTGCCTCGCAGAACAGTGCATTGTCATCCTTTGATTCTACATACAGGTCAATTGCTCCGTCGTCGATGAGGATGTGTGACCCGGCAGGAACATCTTTGACGAATGTGGGGCATGTGGTGTACAGCACTTTATGTGTGCAGGACCTGTCAGGACCGTCATGGATTTCCAGCCTGTCCCCTTCCGATACCGCGAAACCTACCGAGGATTCCATTGCTGTAAGTCTCACTTCAGGTCCTTTGGTGTCTATCAGGATGCCAATTTTGTCTGAAACCGCCCTGATATTGTCCACTATCCGCTGGGCTCCTTCAATCGAGGCATGGGCGGAATTGATTCTCGCCACATTCATACCGTTTTCATAAAGGGCGCGGATGAAGCCGACTTCGCAGTTGATGTCGGAAATCGTGCAGATGATCTTTGTCTTTTTTTCTTTCATATTCTCAATATAACTACACTACTGTTTGCTGATTTGAATGTCACAAAATGATGTATTGCATTGTTTCAATATGCGAAAATAACAAAATTATGCCAATTCTTGCAATTTATTTATAACTTTGCCGAATGTACTTTAACCTTTAAACCTTATCTCCCTATGGCTGTTCAAATAAAGATTGTAACAACAAGAAAGGAACTCAAGGAGTTTGCCACTTTTGCAAACAGATTATATAAAGGTAATGCCTATTACGTCCCGACCATGCCTCTTGACGAGATGAATACTCTTGACAAGAAAAAGAACGGGGCGTTTGAATTCTGTGAGGCTGACTATTTCCTCGCATATAAGGACGGCAAACCGGCAGGAAGGATTGCCGCAATTCTCAACAAGAGGGCGAACGATGCCTGGAAAGTGAACCAGGTCCGTTTCGGATGGATAGATTTCATTGATGATTATGAAGTTTCTGAAGCCCTGATCAACACAGTGATTGAATGGGGAAAGGCGCGTGGTATGGACCGTATCGCGGGGCCTCTCGGGTTCACGGATTTTGATCCGGAAGGTATGCTGGTAGAAGGTTTCGACCGTCTCGGAACCATGGCTATGATTTATAACCATCCTTATTATATGGTCCATATGGAGAAACTCGGGATGGTCAAGGAGGTGGACTGGCTTGAATACAGGCTAAGGATTCCGGATGAACTTCCTGAAAGGTTTATCAAGATTTCAGAAATAGTCAAGGACCGTTACAAGCTCAGAATCAGGAAACTGACAAGGAAGGAGCTAAACAGGGAAAACTATGGGCGCAAATTCTTCAACCTCATAAACGAGACATATTGCAATCTTTACGGATTCTCTCTTCTGTCCGAAAAGCAGATAGACCAGTATGTAAAATTCTATCTCGGTGTCATAGACCTCAGGATGGTGAGCTTCGTGGAGAATGAGGAAGGAGAGCTCGTGGCGGCAGGTGTATCGATGCCTTCTCTTTCGAAGGCACTCCAGAAATGCGGAGGAAACATCTTCCCGTTCGGATGGTGGTATCTTCTCAAGAACATGTACATCAAGAAGCCGGATACGCTCGACCTTCTTCTCGTGGGTGTAAAGCCAGAATATCAGAACAAGGGAGTCAACACTCTTCTGTTCACGGACCTGTTCTATACATTCAAGCAGATGGGATTCAAGTATTCCGAAAGCAGTGCCGAGCTTGAGACAAACATCAAGATACACCAGATGTGGAATCTGTTCGACAGGGAGCAGCACAAGCGCCGCAGAGTATATACAAAGGAAATATGATGCAGACTAAGAACAGTCCCGATGAAATAGGACGCAGCAGGATGCTGCCTCCATTGCCTGAGAGGATGAGGCCGCAGGACCTTGACGGATATGTTGGTCAGGAACATCTTGTAGGACGGGGCTGTATTCTCCGCAATATGATTGAAAGCGGGAATCTGTCATCATTCATATTGTGGGGTCCTCCGGGGGTTGGAAAGACAACGCTTGCAAGGATTGTTGCAAAGTCGCTCGGAAGGGAGTTCCACACATTGTCGGCAGTCAGCGCCGGGGTGAAGGATGTGCGAGACGTTATCGCGAGGGCAGGTTCTTCATCTATTTTTTCGGGAGGGCTCTCCCCTATCCTTTTCATTGACGAAATCCATCGTTTCAGCAAGTCTCAGCAGGATGCCCTGCTCGGTGCAGTCGAGGACGGTACCGTGGTGCTGATAGGTGCCACTACTGAGAATCCTTCGTTCGAGGTAATCACTCCTCTGCTTTCACGATGCCAGGTTTTCGTGTTGAAGCCGCTGGTGTCGGCGGATCTTGACAAGCTTCTCAGGAGGGCTTTGAGCGAGGATGTCATTCTGAAGAACCGGAAGATTACGGTCAAGGAGACTGAGGCTCTGTTCAGGTATAGCGGGGGCGATGCAAGGAAACTTCTCAATATATTGGAGATAGTCACCGGGGCATATTCTTCTGATCCTGAGATTGTTATTGACAATAAATCAGTTACATCCTGCATACAGGACAATATCGCCGTGTATGACAAGAACGGTGAGATGCATTACGACATCATATCCGCTTTCATAAAAAGCGTGCGTGGTTCCGATCCGAATGCAGCTGTTTATTATCTTGCAAGAATGCTTGACGGCGGGGAGGACCCGCTTTTCATTGCCCGAAGGCTTTGCATACTGGCTGCCGAGGACATAGGGCTTGCAAATCCCAATGCACTGCTTCTTGCCGACGCTACTTTCAGGATTGTACACAATATAGGCATGCCGGAGGCGAGAATACCTTTGTCGGAATGTACAATATATCTTGCCTCGTCTGCCAAGAGCAATTCAGCATATTTGGCTGTGAACGAAGCACTTGAGGTTGCGAAACAGACTCGTTCAGCATCGGTTCCCCTATATCTGAGGAATGCTCCTACCAAATTGATGGAAGAGCTCGGCTACAGCGACGGCTACAAATATGCTCATGACTACCCGGGACATTTCGCTGATCTTGAATTCATGCCGGACGGGCTGCAGGGGCACAAATTCTATGAGCCTGCCGACAATCGTCAGGAAGATACTCTCCGCGCCCGTCTCTCCTCCCTCTGGAAAAAATATAATTATTAGCCTCCCCTAACAGGGGATGTCGGCAAAGCCGACAGGGGTTAAAACGGATATCCCACCCCAAAATGAATACTATAATTGTCCTTGCGAAGCCACCTCCCCGGATTGACCCATCGCTGCTCCCGCGAAGGATCATGAATCTTCATACCAAGGTCCACACGGAGAACCAGAAAATCAAGATTCAGCCTGATTCCGACACCCCAGTCAGCGGCAATGCTCTTTCCGAAATCCTTGAAACGGAAATATGCAGGGTCATCATCAACATAATCCCCATACCTCAAAGCCCAGACATTTCCAGCATCCGCGAACACTGCACCCTCGACTTTCCAGAACATCCTGAATCGGTATTCAATGTTGGCTTCAAGCTTCATGTCACCTGACTGGTTAGGGATGACGAATGATGTCTCAAGACTGTCAAGACCCGGGCCTACTGTCCTTACATTCCATCCCCTGAGGCTGTTGGCTCCTCCGGCATAGAACCTTTTCTCAAACGGCAAAGCACTTGAGTTACCGTAAGCGTAACCAGCTCCTGCAACGAGTCTCATGGCAAGAGCCTGACCATCCTTCTTACCGAACACCCATGTTCTTCCTACTGTCAGCTCTCCCCTTACGTACTGAGAATACGGTGTGTTCCAGATTACGTGGGAGCCGTTCCCGTCAGTCTTCATCAAAGTATTGAATGCACTGAGCAGGTTGCCGGCAATGTCAAACTGGAATCTTGTGTAGAAATATGTAGATTTAGGAACTGCAGCAGTATTTGTTGTATAGTACAGAGTGGCACCGCTTCCGAAATCAAAGTGGTTCTGGTATGCATTCCACAGGAATGGGTCTGCCGCAAGATTTCCAAAGAATTCTTCATCGAGATTAGTAAGACTGACGATGTTGAGCTGAAGAGGATATACCTGGTAATAAAACCTGTTCTTCACATTTCCGCTGTAGCCGTATGAAGTCGAAATGATATTTCTCGTATATTCCGGGCGGCTCTGGTAATTGTATGATATCTTGACGTCCGTCCTCGGGACGGCTCCCTTGAAATAACGGTACGGCAGAGGGAAGAAATTCGGGAAGCTCAATCCTGCAGACACTCCGAATTCATTGGAGCGGATGGCTGATTTGAACTTGAACTGGAAATTGCCCATGAAACTGAGGTTCAGCCATTCCCCACCCCTGAAAATGTTCCTGTGATAGTATGAAAGCTGAGGCGAGATTCCGAGCAGTCCGGAAGAATTGGACGATGCTTCGAGATTTATCTTGAAGCCCTGAAGTTTTGACTGAGACAGGGAGATGAGGCAGTCCACCTTGTCTGTGTCCGACTGGGACATCCCGATATTCACGCTGCTAAACACTTTGAGGGCTGAAAGTCTCGAATATGTACTGTTCACTATATCAGCGCTGTAGATGCTTCCCGGTTTGATGGTGCTAAGTTCGCGCAGTATCCTTTCCCTTATTTTGAGATTGTCCGGATATTCAATGTTGACCTTGTCCACACGAAATTTCCTTATCGGCGAGGCATCTTTCGGAGTGGCGTTCCTGGTGTATTCGTTGATGGTGTATTTGAGCAGTGCGCTTCCATTCCTTCCGAGCGTATCGGCCTCGAAGAAGAAATAGTTCTTGTTGAAATTGTAGAATCCCTGGTTGCGGAGCTTGTCGGCAGCCCTGACCGTCTCGGCTTCGAGGGCTTCTTCTGAAAGGAAGTCTCCCTTGCGGACAGTGATGGATGCCGTATCCTTGAGAAATGCTTCCGTGAACTCGCCTTCAGGAGGAAGAGTAAGCACTATATCGCTGATAGGCACCCTTTTGCCCAGGGTGACCTTATATGTGACATAAGCGCGTCTTTTCTTGACCTTGATTTCGCTGTCAACCTTGGATCCGTAATAACCGAGATAGTCAAGATGGTCCTCGAGATTCTCAATCGACTTGTCCACAAGATCCGGTTCATATACAACCGGGGCGACTCCGAGTTTCTGTACGAACTTGTCCCATCCCTTGCCTTTCCCGTTTGACCAGTTGTAGATATTCAGGAAAGGGTTCCATCCGAATATGATATATGAGTTCGGCTTCTGTTTGAGATAAGGTTCCAGCTTGCCGGTGTTGAAATTCTTTTCACCCTCAACTTCGATTTTGTTTCTGGCAAGGCGGTATTCCCCCTCCTGCAGTACCTTGGTTGTGCTGCAGGACGCGCTGGCGAGTGCCGCTGCGATTATTGAAGCTATGAGTGTGGAGTGTCTCATTCCGCTGTTGAAAACCGACAAATTCACGCAAATTTATCTTAAAGACATCGTTTCTCAAAATTTTAGCCAAAAAAAACTCCAATCACCGCGACAATATAAATATAAATGATATATTTGCGCTGTTTTTGATAATCCGACTCTGTCGGATTGCTTGTTTTTAACCCAACCGACTTAATCGCTTATAGACTGATGAAGAACAAGTACATCGATCTGATTGACCAGACATTCGAGTTTCCGCAGGATGAATTCAAGGTAGAGGATGGAGAACTCCATTTCCACGACATCAACATGATGGATATCATCAATCAATACGGAACCCCATTGAAAATCACATATCTGCCGAAGATTTCATCACAGATACAGAGGGCCAAGCGAATGTTCAATGTGGCCATGGCCAAGGTGGATTACAAAGGTACCTACAACTATTGCTATTGTACCAAGAGCTCCCATTTCGAGTTCGTGCTCACGGAAGCACTTAAGAACGACATCCATCTCGAGACTTCTTCCGCATTCGACCTCAATCTCATAGAGGCTCTCGAGGCGGAGGGTGCCGTAAACCGTGACCAGTACATAGTATGCAACGGATTCAAGAAACCTGCATATATAGAGAACATCGCAAATTTTGCCAATTCCGGATGGAAGAACATCATACCGGTACTTGACAATATGCACGAACTGGAAGCCCTCGATGCACTTGTCGAGAAGCCTATAAACATAGGAATAAGAATCGCTTCCGAGGAGGATCCTACATTCGATTTCTATACTTCACGTCTTGGAATCCGCTACAGCGACATCGTGCCATTCTATGAGAACAAGATCAGCAAGAGCAAGAAATTCAAGCTCAAGATGCTTCATTTCTTCATCAACACGGGAATGCGCGACACTGCGTATTACTGGAACGAACTTGCCAAATGCGTCGGTGTGTACTGTGACCTCAAGATGATATGTCCAGAGCTCGATTCCCTGAACATCGGAGGAGGCTTCCCTATAAAGAATTCACTTGCAGGGGATTTCGACTACGAATACATGGCCGAGGAGATTATTTCCCAGATCAAGATAATGTGTAATGCACGCGGAGTTGCCGAGCCGAACATATTCACCGAATTCGGAAGCTTTACAGTGGGAGAATCCGGAGCCACAATTTTCCAGATCCTTGACATGAAGCAGCAGAATGACCGCGAAAGATGGTACATGATTGACAGTTCGTTCATGGTCACACTTCCGGACACATGGGGCATCAAGCAGAAATTCATACTTCTACCTATAAACAAATGGAATGACAAGTACCAGAGAGTCTTCCTTGGTGGCCTTACATGCGACAGTCAGGACTACTACAATGCTGATGCCCATGCAAATGCCATATATCTTCCTATAATAGAGGATAAGGAAGAGCCTCTTTACATCGGTTTCTTCCACACGGGAGCTTATCAGGAATCCATATCCGGTTTCGGAGGAATCCAGCATTGTCTCCAGCCTGCCCCTAAGCACATCATCATCGACAGGGACGAGAACGGTGACTATACCACAAAACTGTTCAGCAAGGAGCAGACATACAAGTCGATGCTGAAGATTCTTGGATATTGACATTGCCCGAAGGTGTGAAATCTTGTATTTATGCCATCTATATCAAATAATGAGATAAAGAGAATCAAGTCATTGCAACAGAAGAAGTTCCGCGATGAGACCGGTCTCTTTGTCGTAGAGGGTGACAAAATGGTGGCCGAGGCATTGGCCTCCCGTTTCGAGGTGGAGTCCGTTTACAGGAGGGAGGAAATCGGAGAGGAGGCCATGAAGAGGATATCGGCCCTTAACACTCCATCCCCTGTACTTGCAGTCGTCCGCAAGCCTGAGGACATTGCCCCGGATTCACCGGCGATGCTGGATTCAATTGTCAGGGACAGAGGCTTCTTCATCGGGCTTGACTCCATCAGGGATCCAGGCAACCTCGGAACAATCATCAGGATTGCAGACTGGTTCGGTGTCGATGCTGTGTTCGCAACACATGATACGGTGGATGTCTTCAATCCCAAGACAGTGCAGGCAACCATGGGAGCCGTTTTCAGGGTAAAATTCCATTATGTGGACCTTCCGGCACTTTCAAGAAGGATTCTCTCGTCAGGCGGAAATGTCTATGGAACTTTCCTTGACGGAGAGAACATTTATACGAGGAATCTCGACACAGGTGCAGACTCTCCGGTCATGGTCGTAACAGGCAACGAATCCGAGGGGATATCCGATGCCATGGCCTCTCTGGTCTCAGACAGGCTTTTCATTCCTCCTTTCCCTGCTGACGAGAGAGGATCAGAATCATTGAACGCCGCCGTTGCAACGGCCATCGCCGTAGCGGAATTCAGGCGAAGAACCATATAATTACACACGAGGGTAATATGAACACAATCGAACCAGTATTGCTCAAGGAGCTCAACGATACTGATTATCTGTCACTTATCCGTTTCCGTATCAGGAAAATCCTGATGATATGCAGCAACTATGACGCATTCATACTCGAGGAGGACGGACAGATTGAAAGCCAGATCTATAAGGAATACATCGACCTGAACCTCAGCAACCCGCCTCAGTTCGTCTGGGTTACGGATTCGGATCAGGCCAGAAGAGTTCTGGACGGAAATTCCGACATAGACATGGTCATCTGTATGTACAACTTCTCAGACAATGAGGTTCTTTCACTTGCAGACAGCCTCAAGAAAGGAGAGAGGAAAATACCGTTCGTGCTTCTCACCCATTTTTCCAAGGAAATCTACAGAAGGCTTCAGGCACAGGATACCTCTTCGGTTGAATATGTGTTCAGCTGGCATGGAAATGCTGACCTGATAGTTGCGATAATCAAGCTGTTCGAGGATCTGAAGAATGCAGACAACGACATTCTTGAGGTAGGGGTTCAGGCTATTCTCCTGGTCGAGGATTCGGTAAGGTATTATTCCACATATCTCCCTGAGCTGTACAAACTTGTGCTCAAGCAGAGCGCCGAATTCCTGAAGGAGACACTCAACGAGCATCAGAGGAAGTTCCGCAAGCGCTCCCGCCCGAAGATTCTGCTTGCCACGAATTACGACGATGCCATACAGATGTATGAAAAATACAAGTCGAATCTGCTAGGAGTCATTTCCGACGTCGGATTCACCGTGCACAAGAACGACTCTCCGGAGGACGAGAAACTCGATGCCGGAATTGACCTTGTGAAGAATATCCGGAAGGATGACCCGCTCATGCCGATCCTCCTCCAGTCTTCACAGGAGAGCATGGCTGAAGTTGCCCGCGGCCTTGGAGTCGGTTTCCTGAGGAAATGGTCCAAGACATTGATGCTTCAGCTGTCAGACTATATCCGCGAGGAGTTCGGATTCGGGGATTTCGTGTTCAGGGATGCTGACAGGAATGAATACGGCAGGGCAGCGAATCTGAAGGAACTTGAGCTGCGTATCAGGGAGATACCGGACGAGGTGCTTCTGTACAACACATCCAAGAACATGTTTTCCAAGTGGTTCATGGCAAGGGGGCTTTTCACGCTCGGAACCCTTTTCCGTACCGTGCAGGGCAGCCACTTCCCTACCACTGATGACCTTAGGGCCTATGTCAGCCAGCAGATCCATGATTTCCATGCTCTTACGGGGCGTGGGGTGATTGCGCATTTTGAGCCCGAGGGTTACGAGAAGTATATTTGGTTCGCAAGGATGGGTGAAGGGTCGCTTGGAGGCAAGGCGAGGGGCCTGGCTTTTCTCAACAGCTTGGTTTACAAGCATTCACTTGCTTCGAAATATGAGGATGTGAGGATTTCCATTCCACGGACAATCGTCGTGGCAACCGATTATTTCGACCGCTTCATTCTCGAGAACGGTTTGCAGTATGTAATTGATTCCGCTGACCTTTCTGACGAGGACGTGCTCTCTGAGTTCGTTTCATCCCGTCTTCCGGAAGAGCTTGTGGAGCAGCTGAGGGTATTCGTGTCTACAGCTACCTCCCCTCTCGCAGTGCGTTCAAGCTCCAAGCTGGAGGACAGCAACTACCAGCCTTTCGCAGGTGTCTATTCCACATACATGATTCCTCTCGTGGAGAACAAGGGGCAGATGCTCCGAATGTTGGAGAAGGCCATCAAAAGTGTCTATGCATCAGTATATTATACAGGAAGCAGGACCTATATCCAGACAACGGCCAACCTGCTCAGCGAGGAAAAGATGGCAGTGATAGTTCAGAGCATATGCGGAACTGAAAGGGACGGCCTCTTCTATCCTCTGCTCTCCGGAGTTGCAAGGTCGGTGAATTTCTATCCTATAGGAAACGAGAAGGCAGAGGACGGAATCGTCAACATGGCTTTCGGACTCGGCAAGACTGTCGTGGACGGAGGATGCACCCTGCGTTTCAATCCTAAGTATCCGAAGAAGATTCTTCAGCTTTCCGACCCGAAACTCGCTCTCAGGGATACCCAGAAGATGATGTATGCCCTCGACTTGAGGCCGGGAGCTTTCAAAATATCGAGAAACGAAGGAGTTAATCTTGCATATCTTCCTATAGCAGAGCTGATTGAGTCATACCCATATCCTCAGCTCGTGGCTTCCACCTACAGTAGTGAGAACAACAGGATGGTTCCGGGAATTACAGAGCCGGGCCCTCGTGTGGTTTCTTTCGATGCAATTCTCAGATACGGGCGCTTCCCTCTTGCAAAGATTATCCGTGATCTTCTGGACATCTGCAAGGAGGAACTGATGTGCGACGTGGAAATGGAATTCGCAGCCGATGTCGTCAGAGATTCGGGAGGAAGGGAACTTGTGCTCAAACTTCTGCAAATCAGGCCAGTAGGTGAATATTTCAAGGACAAGGAAATCGACATGGACGAAATCGCATCAAGGATGTCCTCGCTGATTGTAACTTCGGAAAAGGCTCTGGGAAGCGGTGCTGTGACAGGTATAAAGCATATTATCTATGTGCCGCCTCAGTCTTTCGACAGCGCCCATACTGACGAGATGGCACAGGAAATTTCCAGACTGAACAATTTGATGAAGAATCAGGAAGGCGGATACCTTCTCATAGGACCGGGAAGATGGGGTTCTTCAGACCCTTGGCTCGGCATACCTGTAGCATGGAGCGACATATCCGAGGCGCGCCTGATTGTTGAGTGTGCAATTCCCGGATTCCAGATTGAACCGAGTCAGGGAACGCATTTCTTCCAGAATCTGACATCTCTCGGCGTAGGATACCTGACCGTTGACACTGTGAACGGAGACGGTTCGGTGGATTTCGATAAGCTTGACGGAATGTCATGCATGAGCGAATCCAAGTATGTGAAACTGATAGAACTCCAAGAGGAAATCATAGCCTACATCGACCGGAGCAGCGGCAAGGCCATTGTCGGGATGTAGGCTCTCCCCTTTTATAGAATATTGAGAATGACGGCATCTCTTGCAGGCACTTCCACCTCGATAGGAGTCTGAGGGTTGAAAGTGTCTGTCTGAGGCATTTCCATCCATTCGAAGGCATGGTCAGAAATCCTTATGGACATATGTGCGTCCTTGTCCGAGAAATTGCATGCCACGAGGATTGTATGATCCTCGAAATCACGAAGAAATGCGAAATGCCTGTGCTTGTCGAAACCTTCCGACGAGTAGTTGCACCAGCATAGGTCATAGGTGGTACCCATCCTCACCGCGCTGTCTTCGGCTGCAAATCTGATGGCCTTGGCGAATCGTACAAATACCTGTGCTTCCTCCCTTCTCATTCCAGCCTTAACCAGGTCACTGATTTTCAGGCTTTTGTATGCTCCCGCAGCAATCACCTTGCGGAGCCTGCGCACGGAACCGACGCTCCACCAGTCGAATATGGTCGTCCTTCCGTCAAGGCCGCTGAAGCCTTCTGCATCCATGCCCTTCTCCCCGACTTCTTCTCCGAAATATATCATGAATGGAGCTACGTTCAGATAGAGTGAAGTATATAATGGAGCAAAGGTCGCAGACATGTCCCTGCCGAAGAAATCGGAAGCGAAACGCTGCTCGTCATGGTTCTCGAGGAAATTGAGCATATAAGGCTGAAGGTCACCGAGGAACTGCCAGTTGCGTGTGATTCCGCATGTTGACTGCCAAAGCTCCACAGGCATGCCGTTGTCTTCGACATTCTTCTCCACGATGGTGCGGAGAGTATCATAAAGTCCGGACTTGTCGTAGAGGTAGTCGAATCCGACTTCCCTTATGTACTGGCTGTAAAGCTCTTTCTTATATACTTCAGCTATGAAGATTACTGAAAGATGGGATGACTTGGTCCTGCAAATCAGCCATTTGAAGAACTCCGGCGGAACAAGCTCCACCATGTCGCACCTGAATCCGTCAACTCCTTTAGACAGCCAGAAATCCACTATGTCAGCCATCTTGTCCCAGGTTGCATTATGGGTGTCCCCATAGTTTATCTTGATGGTCTCGTACCAGTCGTTCACTCCGGGGTGAGAATTGTAGCAATTGTTTCCTGTAGCTTTTGCCGGATATTCGATATATGGTTCACTCCCCTTCTGAGGAGGAACCGGCATTGTGAGAGTCTGGCCGGGATAATAGAAGAAGTCGTTTTCAGGGCACCAATGGACTTCGGTGTTGTCATCTGCCCCAAGCACCGGATGACCGGGAACTGGAGCTGTCTTGCCGTAATCTCTTGATACATGGTTAGGTATGAAGTCAATGATTACTTTCAAGCCTGCGGCATGAATCCTTTCTACAAGAGACTGGAATTCTTCCATCCTCTTGTCCGGGTCGTCGGCAAGGTACGGGTTCACGTCGTAATAATCGCAAATTGCATACGGTGATCCTGCTTTGCCCTTGACTATCTGAGGGTTGGATGGAATGCATCCCTGCTTGTCCTCGGTGGTGGAATGCCTGATTACGCCTGTGAGCCATACATGGCTGCATCCGAGCCATTTGAGATATTCGACCGTATCGGTTCCGATGTCGGAAAACTTGCCGGTTCCGTTCTCTGAAAGGCTACCGTTTCTTTTAGGTCTGATGCAGTCGGCTCCCCAGAGTCTGGGAAGTATCTGATATATTATCGGTTTGGGTGAATTATCCATAAATCTGAATAAGTATGATGAAATTTCAGCGCAAATTTAAGACAAATTCAATGCCATTCCAACTTTTTTCAACACCTCAAGAATTTGACTATTTGACCAAACATTCATATATTTGTATGATTTATCATACCATGGCATGCGACAGACATTGCCAGAAAGAAAAAAAATCGGATATGGACAGAAAAGACATAGATATACTTGTGAAGGACTTTCTTACGGAAG
>JBJEBN010000073.1:0-10821 GCA_051870095.1 Candidatus Cryptobacteroides sp.
TCTTTATCAGGGGCTTGCTATTTTTAAGCAATCCGCTTTGCGGAATTAAGGGTTACCTAATTTGATACTTCAAAAAAGATTGGATATATATTCTGATATATATAAGTTAATTGCTAATATGCATTTGCAATTGGCAAATGGCTTAATCAACAATTGTGAACAAAGGTTTAATCAATCAGGCTTGGATAAGATTATTGCTTCAGTTACTAATAGTTGATGATCTTAGCCATTATCTAAAACAAACTCAGTACTACATAAAATTGGAACTTGGGGTATTTGATTCTGAAGATTTTAATAAAAACACAAAACAGAAACGTCATAGCATAAAGAATAAGCTAAAGCGAAAAAAGTAAGACCACTGTAGACTGTAATAAAAATGTGTATATAAGTTGCAACAAATTTAATTTCCGGTCAGAAGAGTTACATCATCTGACCGGAATTATTATTCTCTGAATCGTCCAATGTCATTTGACACTGATTTCTGCTCCATAGACTGTTTCTTTCCGCCGCCGAATTTGTAGGTGAGACGGAATCTTACGAGCTGGGTGACTGATTTGGTGTATCTGTGTCGTTCTGCTCCTGAATAGAGATAGGTTCTGGTGTGGTTGAGTTTGTTCGCTACATCCTCTACACTCAATGAAAGGAGAAGATCCTTTTTCTTGGTGATGTACCAGTCTGCAGAGAAGTCAAGCCACCAGTATGGTTTCTCTATGTATTGTGCAGTCTTCTTTTTCGGATATACGGCAAACTGACTGCTGAGGGAGAATCTGTCGGTAATGTCGTATTGTACGAATCCGGTGATCTTGGTAGTCCAGAATCCCTTGCCGTCATATGGCAGTTCATATCCGTTTCTCGGATTGACGAACTGTGACCAGTTTACATCGACTTCGACATTTCCATAGAGTTTCCTCTTGAATGCCGCGAACGGTATGGTGAATTCTGCAAAGTACATATTCCTGTCTGCGTGGTTGAGATATGTATATGAGGTCAGTCCGTTGTCATCTTTCTGCAGTATGCTTGTATATAGGTCATTGTTTCTCTGATAGCCTATCGAGAAGCGTGAATATGTCCAATAATATCCTACATATTTTACTGAATATGCCCTTGTCGGATTCAGCAATGGGTTTCCCATTGAATATGAGTTTTCTGTGTCATATCTCATTCCCGGATAAAGGCAATCGTAATCGGGACGGCTTATTGCTGATATGAAATACAATGTCTGCCTGATGTTTCGTGCCGTATGGGTGAAGTTCAGGGATGGAAATAGATTGAAGTACGAGTTCTTGCCGTCCAGATTTGCAGTGGCGTTATGAGTACGGTAATCTGTGTATTCTCCTCTGACACCTGCGTTCATCAGGAAACGGCTTCCCAATTTCTGACTGACATTCGCATAAGCGGCATATAGGTTCTCACGTGCCTGGAATCTGCTTTGCGATTCAATCCAGGATAGGATATCGCCCGAATATGCTACATCATTCTTAAGGTTTCCGATATCGGCTCTCAATCCAGCTGCAACAGTTGTCCTGTCGAATTTCTTTGTCAGATCTGAACGGAAGGTGTGCTGGGTTCCTTCGGTATTGACAAGAGCTGCCATAGATATTTCTATAGGAGCTGTGAAGTCATATGAGTTGTCACTGTCAGTGCTTCCGTATATGAGTCCGTAACTTACCTTGAGATTCAGGTCGTCCTTGAACTTTGCGTTATATTCCAAGTTTCCTGAGAGGAGGTCGTCGTCTGTCCTTCCCTTATTGGATGATGTCGTTGCATCCGGACTGTATGAATAGAGGGAGTTGTCCGATACATCAGAACGTCCTTTCTCCTTGTATGCATACAGATTGAGGTTCAGAGAGTGATTCGGTTTGAATGACCATTCAACATTTGCCATTCCTGAGAATGTATTGCTTCTGCCGTATAACTCGCGATTCTCCACAAGGCTGCTCATACTGTTATACAGGGTGCTGTCCTTCTGCACGTATTCCGTCACTCCATTGGCGTACTCCAGCATTCCGTATATGTTCACATTTCCTCGTCTGACCATGAGATATGTACTTGCTCCGCCATCCCAGTTATTGTGACGGTCAGCAGTTCCTGCTCCGCTTACCGACATGTTCCAGCCGTCATCCTTTCTCTTTGTAGTGACGATATTGATGACTGCTCCTGTGGATGCCTGATATCCCGAGCCCGTATATGAATTGAGTTCGATACTCTCGATGCTTTCTACAGGCATTGTCTTCAACAGGCTGACAGCTTGCGATCCGGAGAGTTTCTGAGGACGGCCGTCAATATAAAGCACAGCGCTCTGACCGTTCAAAGTGAGCCCCTGTTTCTGGCTGGCCGTAACTCCCGGGAGTCTGTCAAGGATATTTGTGATGTCAGCGCCGGTGTTGCCTTCGATCTTGCTTACGTTGAATCTGAGGTTTCCTTCGTCTGTCATTGATGTCAGGGTAACGCCTGTAACGACAACCGCATCCAATGTAAGGGTATCGGCAAGAGTGTAGTTCTCCTGTGCTGCTGTCCTGAACATTGTCGCAGACAGCAGTAATAATGTCAATATGTAGCGCATTTTAGAGTCCTCCGTCGTTTATCCAGATTTTCCAAGGATTGTCTTTTCTCATAGCGATCACGAGGTTTTCCTCCTTTCCGTTTGAGAGTTTTACCTTGCAAGGGACATAGACTCCAGTATAGACACCTGAACGGAATGATTCACCGCATTCAATGAGGGTGCAACCGCGATATATATTGGAAATTGCGTTCAGATCCGAGCCTCTGAGGACGAGTTTCAGAACATCCTCATCCCAGCTGGTCATTGCCTCGAACATCTTCTTTACTGTCTCTTCGGCAGAAAGTGCAGCAAATTCATCGACAGGAAGACCTTCAACAGACTTCTTGACTCCCTCAGTGGTGTTGTCTGTCCATCTGATGTCTTCAGGAACATAGAACAATGTCTGAGGTATTGATGTGTTGTATTCGATATTTGTGAGTTTGACGACACATCTTGTGATTCCATACGCCTTTGCATAGATTTCCAAGGTCATAAGGCGTCCGGTCTGCTTGTCGAAGGTATATTCTCTTCTGGTGTCAGACTCCAGGATTGAAGTATTGAGGCCTACATTGTCAACATATTCACCTTGAGCTGGAGATGTGACTACAAGAGTGATGGTGTTGTCATTCTCTGATTTCTTTGCCACAGCACCTTCGCTTGAGGCTGCTATCACTTCTTCTGACTTGAGAAGAGCAATAGGGTCAAGAAGGAATGCGAAGTCATCAATCACGCCTACAGATGTACCGTCATACTTCCATCCATATTCCTGCTCAGGAATCCACTGCCATATATACTGTCCGTCGTTCACGGCTTTGCGGCCTGACTTATCAAGTGCCCATCTTCCAGCCTGAGGATCTACAGCCATGGTATGCTTGATGAAGCGACGACCAATGTTTATGTATGAAAAGCTTTCTTCTGGTGTTGTGCGTACTTCAAGAGTAGCCACAAATGACGGATGTCCTATGAAATACTCTATTGCCGAGTGGAATAGGTCGGATGCGGCATACATAGGGGTTGTTCCTGGTCTGAATACAAGTATAATTGCAATTACAGCCACTGCTGCAGCACATGAACCTATCCATCTTCTGAAATTAACCTTTCTTACCTTTGGGGTATCCTGAACCACCTGCACTTCTTCCTGAGCGGCAGCTTCAAGAATCCTGTCCTTGAGACCGGCCGATACATTGAACTCACATTGAGGAGTCAGGATCTTTTCTATGTTATCAGTTGTCTTCATTTCACTTTCCTTTAATTGAGTTGTTTCTGAATGCCTTGAATGGCGTAGCGGTAACGGGACTTCACTGTCGCCTCCGGGATGTCCAGGATGTCAGATATCTCCCTGAACTTGAGCCCGTCTATACATTTCATATAGAGGATTTCCCTCTGCTCTGGTGGAAGTGTGCGGGCCAATGCCGTGATTCTGAGATATTCCTCGTACATCTTGAGGTCGTCGTCCGAAACCATCTCCCTTTCAGCCTTTTCTAGTGGCAGTATATCCTGCTTTCTTCTGTGAAAATCTTTGCAGGCATTGCTGATTGAGCGTATCAGGTAATGTTTGACGTTCCGGACAGAACTCAGACTTTCAGATGAACGGAAGAGCTTCAGAAAGACATCCTGAACGATGTCCTCTGCATCCGCCCTGCGACCGACACGCATATAAGCGAAGCGAAAAAGCATATCCTGCTCTCTCACTATCACGCTTTCCAGCTCATTCAGCCTTTGTTGTGTCTTATCTGTCATAATTCACAAATGTTATCAGATTTTGAATGCATCCGATAACAAGACGTGAAAAGTTAAAAAAAGATTTAACTGATCTTAATTATTTTGCAAAGAAATGAAATTATATCCTCTCCCTCCGGCATCTCAAGGGCCTGGCGTATGGTGCTCTTGCGTTGGTAGACTGTGCGGACTGACTGCTGGGTTACTACGCTGATTTCTTTGGTAGAGAAGTTGGCCTTGAGGAGGCAGCACAGTTGGATTTCCTTTTCATTCAGTATGTTTCCGAATCTTTCAACAAGTAATGTGTAGAATCCGTCATAGATATAGTCCATTGTCTGATAGAGGTCTTTCCAGTTCAGGAGGGCGTCTACATTGACTTCCTGGCTGGTGATCTCCTTCATCCTCTTTAGGAGTTCCTGATTTGCTGTGGTTGGGTTGGATGCTGCCATTCGTATGACTCCAAGCTGCTGGAGGACTATTCTCTTGAAGAAGCGGTCATCCTTCTGCTCGGTATTCACCTGAGATTCGCTGGCCAGCTGGCGTAAGGCTTCCAATTCTTCATCCTTCTCGATAATCTGTTGCTTCTTTCTGCGGTAATAGAATACAGATACTGCTATCATCAGCAGTAAAGCCAATCCAACATAGGTAAGGATGATCTGGGTGCGCTGCTTCTCGATAGTCAGTTTGAGGTTCTTTTCGGCCAGCTGCTGATTGTTTGCTTCCTTTGCATCAGTTATAGCCTGTTTCTTATATGCGTTTTCCTGCAATGAATTTACAAAATTTGCCCATTCCATTACATTGATACGTTTGTCCTTTGCATAGTCCAAGGTACTTTTCAGCATCTTCATGTAGCTTGACATGGATACATTATTTCTGAAATCATCGTCGGCATATTCATCGGATAAACGAACATGTTTCTCAGCCTCCTTGATACGGTCCAACAGTAAATAGTAACGTGCAATGGAAGCGTGAGCCCAGGCAACGCGCATACTGTCTTTGTCTATGTAATGATTCAGGATCTGCTCTTGAATTGCAATTGCCTTTTCATGTTTGCCGTAATCACTGATGATGTCTGCATAATTTGGAAGGACACGTCCCCAATACAGAGAGGAATCTCTTGCTGTCTTTACATATTGCAGAAGATTCTCAAACAGACGTTCGCATTCTTCCGGGCGGCCGATGTAATAGTTCAATGTAGCCAGAGCCTGCTGGTTTTCAAAGCCTCGCTCGGCTTCATCCTCCATTATTCGTGAGAGATAGTTGTAACAAGCTTCAAATTCATAATCTTTTGCAGCCATGTCATACAAGGCGTATAAAGCCTTCCTGTCAGTACCGGCAACCGGTTCAAGAAGATCATAAGCCTTTGCTGATTCCCCTTTCCACCAATAGTGATATGCAGTCAGAATTGTTGCTTGAGATAATCTGGCTGAGTCTGTCGGCTCAAGTGTACGGTAATATTCCAATGCATCAGTGAGTCGGGTATCCTCGCTTAAAGATTCGGCATTGTTCAGGCGTTCTTCAGCATCATCAAGTATTTGGGTATAATCGATGCGTGGCTGCCTGGTCGAGCAGCTTGCAAGAACTATTATGAGCAGCAATATAAGTCTTTGCATGGTGTTTCTTTTTCGTAAAGGTAATGCTTTTTTACAGTTAATTGTCTCGTTGCACCCCTCATATAAAGTCCGGAAAGGTCATATATAAACTTCTTATTTTGACCTATATTGATTATCAGGTGGTTACACAGTGATTTGCACATTAAATACTTTTGCATATAAACCCTTTGAAACGCCTTTCAGACATAACTTTGCATCAACAGAAAACTAGTAAACATGAAAAATATGAAGGTGTTTTTAACGATCATTAGTATGCTGCTGGTGCAGACAGCAGCCATGGCAAACAACCGTATAAGCGGTGTACTGGTGGATGACAGTGATTCTTCTCCATTGGTCGGAGCTACAGTAGTCTTGACTGATGGATCAGACAGACAGGTGATGGGTACAACAACTGATACGGAAGGTAGATTTGAATTGAAGGGAGCCCCGGAGGGAGATTATCTGCTTCAATGTATGTATGTGGGATATGATGGATTTTCAGTCTTGATCAAGCAAGCGAACAAGGATGTGGATCTGGGAGAGATCCGGATGAAGCAGGTTGCCGAAGCATTGGAGGAGGCTGCGGTAATCGGTGATGCTGTCGTTCAGAAGATTGACCGTCAACTGGTGATGCCTACTATGCAGCAGAAGAAGGCTGCCACCAACGGAGTGTCGCTGCTGCAATATCTTCAGATTCCGGACATATCAGTGAATGCCATTGAAAAAAACATAACCAACAGTTATGGCGAATCTGTGCAACTGCGTATAAACGGCGTAGAGACCACTCAGGCTGAAGTTATGGCTATACGTCCGGAAGATGTCATCAGAGTAGAATATCACCAGCAACCGGGATTGAAATATGGCAATGCCGCTGCAGTTCTTGATTATATCGTGCGTAAAAGGGAATCAGGCGGTAATGTCTCTACCGACCTGACCAACTCTTTCTATCCATCATTGGGATTCGGCAATTATCATGTCTCCGGTAAATATCATCATGGAAAGTCATCATTCTCGGCATTGGTGCAATGGAGCAGACGTGATCTTGAATGGAATCGGGAGAACGAAGAGACATTCAATTTCCCGGACAAGACTATCGTCAATCGTGAAACCGTGGCAGCTCCCAACCGGGTGAAATACGACTACATCACTACTTCGGTCAATTACAACTGGACAAATGGCGAGAAAAGTATGTTGAACATCGCTCTCAACAACAACACCAAGGACATACCGCACTCGTTTACTGACAGGAACAGTATCCTGCATCAGGGTGACATGGTATATGAGGTAAAGGATCGTGAGCAGTCTGTCACACATATTCCTTCGCTTGACGTATATTATCAGTTGAATCTCAAGGATGACCAGCATCTGTATTTTGATGTTGTGGGAACATATCTCAAAAGCGAAAATCAGCGTACATACTCAATGACAGAACTCGGACAGATACCTGTAGAGATATTCTCAAAGGCAGAAGGAGATAAATACTCGATCATTGGGGAAGCGATATACGAACGTCCGTTATGGAAGGGTGAACTTACTACAGGCATAAAGCATAACCAGGCTACGATGAACAATGTATATCAGAATGACATCAGCAGCAAGGTGTCCATGAACACTTCAGAAAGTTCTCTTTTCGCAGAATATCAGTCGAAGATAGGAAAACTGAACTACACGTTAGGAGTGGGTGCAATCCGCACATATTATAAACAGGGCGATTATACTCAGGAGAAGTATTTCTTTCGTCCGACATTGAATATGTCCTATCAGTTAAATAAGTTTTATTTCAGATATAGCGCAAGCATGTCCGGATATGCGCCGTCACTGTCACAGCTCAGCGATGTGGAGCAGCCGATGGACGCATGGCAGGTAAGGCGTGGTAATCCGAATCTCAAGAGCACTGCATATTTCACCAACCGCCTTTCCGGTAGTTACAGGGCGAAGTGGATCAATATAGATCTTTCTGCCAGGTACTCGTACGATGACAAGCCGATAATGGAAGAGACAATATTTGAGAACGGCAGATTTGTACGCACCTTCGACAACCAGAAGGGATTTCACAGATTGAATGCGCAGGCTAATATACAGATCAAGCCTTACAAAGATTATATATCGATCAGTCTGACTCCGTTCTTCAACCATTACATCAGCCTTGGCAACGCATATTCACATACTCACAACAATTTCGGATTCAGGGGAAGCATTGTCGGTATGTACAAGAACTGGGTTTTTATGGCTGAGATGAATACGTCGAACCATGAACTGTGGGGAGAGACCATCAACAAAGGTGAAGCTATCCATACGATAGCAGCCGGATACAACAGAGAAAAATGGGCATTGCAGATGATGGTGATGAATCCGTTTTCAAAGAACTATAATCAGGGTGTCGTCAATCTTTCGGAACTGGCTCCAAGCAATCAGCTGGCCTTTTCCCGCGACCTCTGCCCGATGTTCATGGTCAATGTGTCGTTCAACATTCTGACAGGCAAGCAAAAGCAGACCAAGAGTCTGAGGATTGAAAATTCAGATACTGAATCAGGAATATTGTCGGGAACAAAATAGGTTAGTAGATTCTTGACAGAGCATAGCCGGGGATATCTCGGTTATGCCTTTATTTATGAACAACGATCAGGCTTAAGTCTCCAGGCCGTTTTTTATTATATATCCTGGCCGAAGGCTGGGATATCATTGTCGGGAGGATTGTTGACATTATACTGGAGCTTGCGGAAGTATAATGACAACAGTCCGATTCCTTAGGCCCATTAGGGCAAGTCTTCTGACAGCTATGCTGGCTGAAGTCTTGCCGGGCGTTTTTTTGTGCGTTGGCTTCAGCGAGAGTTTGAGGATCTGCTTGCAGTCCTCATATTCTCGCCCGTGCGGTGGGTATTGAAAGGTTGCCTTTGTTGGCTTTCAGAGAAAGACGACAAGGGCAAGTGCCGCTTAATATTTCAGTTTATAGCCTATACCCCTGACGCTTTCGATCTCGACGGTCGGATCACCCTTGAAGTGATTTCGCAGGCGGGTGATATAGACATTGAGGCTGCGGAGATTGAAGTAGTTGTCGTCGCCCCAAAGTTCCTTCAGGAGGGCTGACGTATTTACTGTCTTGCCGGCATCACGGCAAAGTCGGAGCAGTACTTCAGATTCTCTTGCAGGGAGGATAGTTTCGCAATTGTCTATTCTCAGAATCTTGCTTGCCGGGATAAATTCATATCTGCCGATAATATAGACTGTTTCCGCAGATTCCTGCGACTGGAGTCTTCCTGCAAGGGCTCTGACCCGGACTATGAGTTCATCGATGGCAAACGGTTTCTTCAGAAAGTCATTGCCTCCGGTCTCGAATCCTTTGACCACATCTTCTGTCGCTGAACGTGCCGTAAGGAACAGTATTGGCGTATTATATCCTTCTGCCCTGAGCTTCTTTGCCAAAGAGTAGCCGTCAAGATTCGGCATCATTATGTCGCTGACAATGACGTCAAATGACTCCCTTTTGACAGACTCCAGTGCTTGTACTCCGTCATATGCAAGATGCACATCAAAGTTTCTATCCGACAAAGTATCAGAAAGAATCTCGGCAAGCATCTGCTCGTCCTCGACGATAAGTATCTTAATATTATTGCTCATTCCTCGGCAGTTTGATTGTTACCGTTGTGCCCTTACCGACACGGCTATTCATTGATATTGTGCCTTTATGCAGTTCTGCTACCTGTTTTGCATAGTATAAGCCAAGTCCGTAGCCTCTGACTGTGTGTATATCACCTGTCGGGACTCTATAGAACTTCTCAAATACGTGTGACAGATGTTCCTTTGCTATTCCGCAGCCGTTGTCTTCAATCTCAATGGTCACGTTTCCAGACTCATCAGATACTCTGATATCCACGATAGGATCTGTAGAATATTTGACGGCATTATCAATGACAGTGGCAAGGAGATTCTTGATGTGGAATTCATCTGCCATGATCTTTATATCCTCGGCACAAGCTATATTGAATGCCTGTTTCTTTCCGTTGTTCATTCCTGCTCCTTGAGTGAGCTGGCTGATGACGTCGCTCAGATACACCACTGTAGGATTGTATTTGTATTCACGACCTTCGACTGATACGGAAAGAATGTGCTCGACCATTGTAGATAGTTGGGTAAGTTGGGTTTCTACAATCTCGAGGTAGCGGCTTCTCCTGTCGGGATCTGCATCAGCAGAGAAGTTCCTCAATGCATCTGTCGCAGTCACAGCAACGGATATAGGGGTCTTCAGTTCGTGTGTAATGTTGTGGGTGAAATCACGTCTCATTTCCTCAAGGGTCTTCTGGCGGAACATTGTTCTGACAAGATATAGAAGCACTCCGGCCAGAAGTAGAACTATGGCAATCGATGATACGATCAGTCCCCACATCCTGCTTAGGAACACCTTGAAAGGCATTTCGATGGAAACAAGCAGCGAATATTGTCCGTCATCATCGATTGGGACGACTGTGGTCATAGGATTGTTGATGGTCGGTCTCGCTCCTCTTGTCATCATGACTCGCGAGACGTCGCCATCGTGGAAATGGACTTCCGCATAATATGGTTGCAATGCATCAAGTTCCATAAGGTTCGGCTCGAAATAGAGGGAGAAGTCGTCAAGGTTTATCTTGATATAATTTGCATCTGCTAAACCAGGTATCGCATCCATGCGGAACGCTTTATATATACTTTTATATATGGCAGATTCTACCCTGCGCTTGAAATCAGTCACTGAATCATCATACATACGATATACCCATACGGATTGCACTGCCGCCAGAGTAAGCAGCGAGATTACTGCAAGAATCGATATGTTTCTGAAGAATCTGCGTGACATCTTTATAGGTTTTGATGCAAAAGTAGCAATAAAATCCGCATTGTGGGTCGAGTTAACATAATCTAAATCGGAAATTTCCGATTTCGATTAAAATAGGAACCGAAATGAAATTGGAACCAAAGCCGGGAATCGGCCTT
>JBJEBN010000074.1:0-42959 GCA_051870095.1 Candidatus Cryptobacteroides sp.
TCCGGCTTCCAATGTTTAACTTTTAGTGCGGTAATTTTTTACCGAAGTATTGCATTCTTGGACCCTGATTCCATATAATCCCGGACACTCATCCTCAGTATAGCACATCTGTGCTTAAAAGCAAAAGAGAGAACTTCAGCTTCTGTTGTCGAAGAACAAGTCATAATATCGTACTTCGCAAGTCCAGCAAGAGTTCCATCCTGATTGGAGAAATCGATAGTCAGTCCTCCGTTGTATGATGCTTTCTCTCCATACACGCCAAAGAACTCTGTCGAGGTGGATACTCCGTCAGGAACATCCGTTGCATCAAAAGTGGTCTCCCCTTTTTTATTGAAAGTCAGATAATCTGAGTTTGAGTAGTATGCTTTGAACGACTCGGATTCAGCCCAGTCAACCTTCATCCCGTTTCCAGCTCCATTATCTGTATAGACAGTCTTTGTTTGAGTGTCGATAGAGGCGACAGCTGAAAGGTTATTGCTATTTGATGGATTTTCAACCTTGTTGCAAGCCATCAGGCAGAGCACGCCTGCCATTATTGAAACAATCTTTTTCATACTTACAACAGATTAAAGCTTTCCACCATATTCATAATCATCAGGATCGTTGCTTTGGGTCTGCTCAAAAGAACTGCAAAGGCATCCCTCCGACTTCATCTCGATGACATAGACAGTCGGGGCGACATAGGATGCTTCAATTTTTGTAACATTTTTCTGTTTCATATTCTTTCTGAATTTCAATCTTGCAAATGTACCCCCCCCCGATGACTTTTCCAAATTTTTTTTTGTGCCTCAGACGCTCTAAATTTTCGGGGGGGGTGAAAAAATGCAAATCAACCGGGATTTTACGTTGAGCCGTATTTTACGTTGAGCCAAATCAACCGGGATTTTACGTTGAGCCGAAAATAGGCATAAATATAAACAAAAAAGAGGTTGCGATTTCTCGTAACCTCTTTTTGGAAGCTCCTGAACCAGGACTTGAACCTGGGACCCTCTGATTAACAGTCAGATGCTCTAACCAACTGAGCTATTCAGGAATTTATGTTCTCAAACGCTTTCTTTTCGTTTGGGATTGCAAATGTACGACAAAATTTTGAACCTGCAAACTTTTGTATGAAAAATTTGATAAAAATCGTACAGATGCACTTTTTGATGGTTATTTGGCTGTCTCCCGATGTGCAAAACTGATGTTTTTGTGTAAATTTGCAAGAATTGCACTTTAAGGATTCTAAAGAGAGAAGCCATGGATATAGATTTGCTGTCCAAAATGGTCAAGGAACTGATTCTTGACAATGACAAGGTCGTCCTGCCCGGCCTCGGCTGCTTCGTGGCCGAGATTGTCCCTTCCACTTTCTCGGACAAGGGATATACCATAAATCCGCCGTACAGGAGGCTCTATTTCCGTTCCAAACCGGATGAGGGTAACCTGCTCATCGATTTCTATGCTTCCTCCAACAAATTGGAACATTCAGTAGCAGAGCATATAATCACGGATTTCATATCCGGTCTAAAATCCGTCCTGCACACACGCAAGATGGTCATGTTCCCGGGCCTGGGGCGTCTGCGTGCCACCCGCGAGAACAATCTTTTCTTTGTGGCTGACGAGAATCTGGAAATCTATCCTTCAGGATTCGGACTCGAACCGGTGTCTCTGAAGAACCATGAAGAGACCAGGGAGGAGGTGGCTGCCGCAGTGGAAGGACTTGCTTCGATGCTTCCGGCGAGACCGGCCCCTGTTGAGGCTGCACCGGAGCCTTCTCCTGTTGTTCCTGAGCCTGCACATGCTGTTCCAGAGCTTGTTCCGGGACCAGCTACTGATTTCCCGGCCCCTGTTGCCCCGACTCCGGAACCTGTCATTCAGGAGGAGGATGCCATAGATCTGGAGGTGGATGATTCCGCATCTGTACTTCCGGAACCTGTGCCCGAGCCTGAAATCAATGTCGGGGTTGAGGTCATTCCTGAACCGATTCCTGAGCCTGAGCCACTTCCTGAACAGGAAACAATACCGGAACCGGAAGTTGAACCCGTCCCGGAAATATTTCCGGCAAAGAATTCCATTGATGCCACCGATGTGGACCACGGGGCCAGGAAACCGGAATGGAAGAAAATTATCAAGGCCGCGGGAATCGCCATTGCAGCCGTTGCAATCCTGCTCGCGGTATTCGTGCTGACAGCACATCTCGCCCCGGATTTCGTGGACAGACTGCTCTACAACGAAGAGGAGCTCGAAATCCTCCATTACAGATTCTGACGAACGATTTGCACACAATGACAAGATACGAACAAGAAATAACCATCCCGTGCTACTGCACGGACGCTTCATGGAGACTGAAGCCGGTATCATTCATGAACTACGCCCAGGAGGCCGCCAACAGACATGCCACCGCAATCGGATTCGGATACGATGACCTGATTGCCTCCCGCACGGCATGGGTGCTTTCACGCATGCACATAGTATTTTACAAGGCTCCACTCTGGCGTGATACTGTAAGATTTGCAACATGGCACAAAGGAGCGGAGAGGCTTTTCTACCTCCGTGACTTCCTTATGAGAGGCAAGGACGGTGAGACTCTGGCCGCTGCCACGACCTCATGGCTTGTCCTGAATCTGGACACCAGGAGGCTCGTCAGGGACCCTGGTCTCGTGGACGAAGGGACGGTCTGCCATGAGAACGCAGTGGAGGCTTCGTGTGACAAGGTGCAGATGCCGAAGGATATTCAGCCGGAGCTTGCCTTGGTTCATGTCGTGGCATATTCCGATGTGGATATGAACGGACATACCAACAATGCAATGTATGTCGAATGGGCCATGAACGCCATCGACTATGAATGTGCCGTCTCCCGTCCCGTGAGGGAATTGAAGATAAATTTCAATCACGAGACACGCCCTGCAGACCGCGTGGAGCTGTATAAGGCCTTACGTGAGGATGAATCCGGTTCACATTGGTTCGTGGAAGGCAGGGTCGAAGGCAATTCCGCTTTCTGTGTAGAAATCATATTCTGATAATAGT
The DNA here is from genome assembly GCA_051870095.1 of Candidatus Cryptobacteroides sp. GTDB lineage: Bacteria > Bacteroidota > Bacteroidia > Bacteroidales > UBA932 > Cryptobacteroides. The sequence continues at coordinate 3,007 of JBJEBN010000074.1, forward strand.
CAACATGATAGAATTGATTTACCCATGCAATCCAGCTCCGGTCATCCCAGCTCTTACGGCTGAGAACAGCGGTGCCATTCAACAGTGCGGCGAGATGTTCCCTGTGGTGGATGCCAACGGCCTTGTGGTGGGCCGATCTTGCAGGAAATATTGCCATAGCGGAGCCAAGCCCCTCCATCCCGTTGTCCATGTGCAGATAATGGACCGCTTCGGGAGAATCTATCTTCAGAAGCGCTCCATGAAAAAGGATATACAGCCGGGAAAATGGGACACAGCCGTTGGAGGGCATATTTCTTATGGTGAGTCCGTTCTCGAAGCTGTTTACCGTGAAGCATCCGAGGAACTGGGTTTCACTGATTTCAATCCGGTTTATCTCAAATCTTATGTCTTTGAGTCTGAAATAGAGAAGGAACTGGTGAATGTATTCGCGGCCATCGGGTCATTCGAACTGCATCCCGACCACGACGAGGTGGACGAGGGCCGCTGGTGGGAATTCTCCGAGATGGATTCATTATATGGAAAGGGCGTATTCACCCCGAATTTCGAAAATGAATTCAAGGAAATACGCCCCCTTCTGATGTCCCTGCTCTGATTCTTAAATGACAACTCCTCCGTCTACAGGAAGAATTGCTCCTGTGATGTATGATGCATAATCACTTGAAAGGAAGAGGAATGCGTTGGCTATGTCCTCAGGTTCGCCCATCCTTCCGATCGGAATATGCTGGATGAGAGGCTGGATCATTGCGTCAGGAAGGTTCGCAACCATGTCGGTGCGGGTGATTCCTGGTGCAACGGCGTTGACGCGGATTCCGTCCTTTGCAAGTTCGCGGGCGAGTGATTTGGTGAATCCGTTCACTGCATATTTGGAGGCCGGATAGCCGCATCCTGAAGCCTGCCCGTTGAAGCTGACCACGGAGCTTGTATTGACGATGGCTCCTCCTCCGTTTTCCTTCATAATCCTTGCTGCGGCCTGCGAGCATACGAATACAGCCTTGATATTCAGGTTAATGATGCTGTCGATGTCCTTTTCCGTATAGTTGTACACGGGCATGTTCTGGGATAGGCCGGCATTGTTGGCAAGGATGTCGAACCTGCCGTATTTTTCCTTGACAGCCGCGAATGCCTCAGCGACCGAGGTCATGTCTGTAAGGTCAGGATGGATTGCATCCACTTCCGCTCCGGGCATTTCGGCCTTGACTTTTGCGAGGGCTGCCTGGGCAGTGCTTTCCTTCGATCCGCAGAGAACAACTGTAGCTCCTGCCTCGAGGTATTTCTTCACGATTGCGTAGCCTATTCCGCGGGTTCCGCCGGTGACTACTGCTACTTTTCCTTTGAGTATCTTTTCCATATTATTGATTGTGTTGCCCGCCTTGACGGCGGAAGTTCGTAATTCTCATTCCATAAAGGTAATGATTTTATCGGGAAAAATGTGCCAATGTACCTGCAAATTGTAAAAATCTGAATTTCGCCAATTGCACAACCCTCGATACCAAACAAATCATCCTTTGCGAAACTTGACTAAAGATTGTTATCTTTGTATTTATAATACGATAATTATGCAGAGAATGGAATGTTTCATACCGGAAATGTCCGGAGAGGATACAGCGGCAACGGTGGAGTCGCTTAGCCGCAGCGATGCCTTCACCGGGGTGACCTTCATCACGGGAGCCTCATTCAGGACCACGGAGACATTGCGAAGCATTGCCGATGCCGTTTCGGAAAAATACATGATGCTTTATGTGAAGGACACGCCCCTTGTCATGGGGATGTTCGCCCTCGACAGGATGATTGCCGTCGCTGAGGATACCGGTGCCGACATGATTTATGCCGACCATTATGATATAACTATGGACGGATGCCGCAGGGCCCACCCTCTCATCGACTGCCAGAAGGGTGCCCTGAGGGATGATTTCGATTTCGGTTCCGTTCTGGTGTTCCGTTCCTCATCCTTCCGCAGGGCTGTGAGGGCGATGGAGACTCCCAGGCAGTGGGGAGCGCTGTATGACCTCAGGCTGAGGATGAAGAACATCGTACATATCAATGAGTTCCTCTATACTGAAGTGGAGACCGACAACCGCCGTTCCGGTGTCAGGCAGTTCGACTATGTGGATCCGAAGAACCGTCAGGTCCAGGTGGAAATGGAGGCAATCTGTACCGATCATCTCAAACGCATTGGAGCATACCTCAAGCCTCAATTCAAGGATGCAGGGATGTCCGGCGGCAGTGAGCAAGGCGTATTTCCTGTCACTGCATCGGTCGTGATACCGGTATATAACCGTGTCAGGACCATAAAGGATGCGGTGGAAAGTGCACTCGGGCAGAAATGCGGCTTCCCGTTCAATGTAATCGTTGTGGACAACCATTCGAATGACGGCACGTCTCAAATCCTCGAGGAGATGTCTGCATGCAATCCTTCACTTGTGCATGTCGTGCCGGAAAGGAACGACCTCAATATCGGAGGTTGCTGGAATCTTGCCGTACATCATGACCTGTGCGGAGAATATGCCGTCCAGCTTGACAGCGACGATGTCTACAGCGGCCCTGATACATTGGAAAAAATCGTTGAGGCATTCAGGACGCAGAAATGCGCCATGGTCGTGGGCACATACATGATGACCGATTTCGACATGAACCCCATACCTCCGGGAGTCATCGACCATAAGGAATGGACTGAAGATAACGGACGCAACAATGCTTTGAGAATCAACGGACTCGGAGCTCCGAGAGCTTTCTGGACACCTCTTCTGAGGACTATCAATCTCCCGAATACAAGCTACGGGGAGGACTATGCCCTCGGCCTGCGCATAAGCCGGGAATACCGGATTGGAAGAATATACGATGTGCTCTACTGCTGCAGGAGGTGGGAAGGCAATTCGGATGCAGCCCTCGACATCACGAGGGTGAATGCCAACAATCTGTACAAGGACCGCATTCGTACCTGGGAGCTTGAAGCCCGCATCGCCATGAACCGCAGGGCAGAGCGCGGTAGAGACATACATAACGAAAAGAGTACGGACAGATGAAACAGGACAGGATACACAAGTTCGTAGGTGACCAGCTATCCCGCTGGCCTCTTGCCTGTGACAATTTCAGGGCATTGAAGAATGTGAGGCTCAGGTACATGGACATTGGAGGACTGGAGGTGAAGCTTCAGTTCAACCCTGCGAGGATGATATCTTCGGCAGCCAGGCTGAGCAAGGAGGCCATAGCGGCAAGGAAATGCTTCCTGTGCCAGGAGAACCGCCCTCAGGAGCAGATAATGATGAAGTTCGAGGGCCGCAAGGGCAAGAAATACCATATTCTGGTAAATCCATATCCGATTTTTCCGGACCATCTGGTCATTGCCATGGACAGGCATGTGGAGCAGTCTATATGGAAGAGATATGTGGACATGCTCGACCTCGCCCGCAAATATCCTTCATGCACATTTTTCTACAATGGGCCGAGGAGCGGAGCATCTGCACCCGACCATCACCATTTCCAGGGTGCGCCTCAGGGGCTGATTCCGCTTGAGAATGATGTGGATTCCCTTCTTGCCGGAAAAGATGGTGCATTGACCATGAAGGCTTCCCTGAATGATGCCGAGCTTTATCATTACGCGAAGTTTACGACCGGAGTATTCGTCGTCCGTGCCGATACTGCGAAGTCGGCGGCCAAGCTTTTCTACAGGCTTCTTGACTGCGCCGAAATCCCTGAAGGTGAGAAAGAACCTCTGATAAATCTTTTCACATATTTCAAGGACGGGGAATATCGTTCCATCGTGGTATTCCGCAGGTGCCATCGTTCACATCATTATTTCTCGACTGGTCCCGACCATCTTACGATGAGTCCGGGATGTGCCGACATGGGAGGCATGTTCATAGTCCCGGTGGAGTCTGAGTTTGATTCCATCACTCAGGAGCTGCTTTCGGAAATGGTGGCCGAGGTCTCAGTGCCGAAGGAAGAGGAGGACATGATAATCAACCGTCTCGTGAGGACGCAGCCTGAGGTGGAAGTCGGCGTAATGTCAGCGAAAGAGATTGATTTCGAGATACTTTCAGATGGCGCAGGGGTGCGCAGGGCAGTGCTGAAGGAGGGAAAGATTGAATATGACGGGGCTCTTTACGATGAGCTTTATTTCGAGGCTCCTACGCTTTCGACCGTATTTGCAGAGCCGTCTTTCGTGCTTCACGGCGTGACGATTGGAAAGGATTTCCATTGGCAGAGGAAGGAGGACCAGACCTTTGCAGGGGCGCTCAAAATTGCCGTCGAGGACGGAAACCTTGTGGCAATCAATGTGATAGGGGTGGAGGATTATCTTCTCAGCGTGATTTCGTCGGAGATGAGCGCGGCTTCTTCGGAGGAGTTCCTGAAGGCCCATGCCGTCATTTCCCGTTCGTGGGTCATGGCGAGGATGGCATCGGCGAGGGGAGTAAGGCATCCGGTCCCGGAATATGTCAACAATATGCCTTCCCTTGTGTCGGACATTTGCGGCAAGGAGCAGAATCAGGACAGTCGGAGTTCCGGGGATGCAATCGAATATGTCAAATGGTACGACCATCAGGACCACAGGCATTTCGATGTGTGCGCCGATGACCATTGCCAGAGATATCAGGGACTTACAAGGGCGACGGGCAAGACTGTACGCAAGGCTGTGGACGCCACATGGGGGCAGGTCCTCACATACGGGGGACGGCTTTGTGACACCCGTTTCTCCAAATGCTGCGGAGGTGTGATGGAGAGTTTCAGCACATGCTGGGAGGATGAGGAACATCCTTACCTGCAGCCGCTTCCGGACACTCCAGGTCATTCGCCTGAGGGAAGGTGCTGGTGCGATACTTCCGACGAGACTGTGCTGTCGCAGATTCTCAACAGCTATGACCTCGAAACCAAGGATTTCATGACCTGGGAAGTCTGCTATACAAAGGAGGAAATATCCTCACTCGTGGCACGCAAAAGCGGAATCGATATAGGTTCAGTCCAGTCTTTGAATCCTCTCGAAAGGGGAGGGTCAGGCAGGATATCCAAGCTGGAAATCAAAGGATCAATGAAGACCCTGATTGTGGGCAAGGAATTGGAAATCAGGCGCATTCTCTCCGAGACACATCTGAAAAGCTCCAATTTTGAGGCAGAATACCGCAAGGGCGGCGAAATCACCTCCGGCAATGACTGGGACAGTATCGTCCTGCACGGACGGGGCTGGGGGCATGGAGTCGGGCTTTGCCAGATTGGTGCCGCAGTGATGGCTTCCGAGGGACATCCATATACCGAAATACTTTCACATTATTATCCATCATCCATACTTTCTTCAGACAATGGCCGACAGAACTGACATACGGAAGGGAAGGCGATCACCATGGCTATGGATTCCTACCCTTTATTTTGCCGAAGGCATACCATATTTCATAGTCAACAACATATCGGTCATAATGTTCAACAATATGGGCATGTCGAAAGGTGACATGGCCATGTACACCAGCCTGCTCTATCTTCCCTGGGTGATCAAACCTTTGTGGAGTCCGTTCGTTGACATAATAAAGACAAAAAGATGGTGGATAATGGCAATGCAGGTGCTGATGTCGGTCGCATTCGCCCTCATTGCCCTAACGATTCCATCAGCGGAAACCATGGCTTCAGGAGCAGTTCACGTGTCGCTTTTCACATGGACCCTCATAATATTCTGGATTACGGGGTTCGCTTCTGCGACACATGACATAGCGGCTGACGGATTCTACATGATGGCGCTCAATCCGGGCGAGCAGTCGCTGTTCGTCGGTATCAGGAGCACATTCTACAGGCTGTCCTCCATCTTCGGTCAGGGGGTGCTGGTCGTGATTGCAGGTCTTTTGGAGAAGAATCTCGGGGATATTCCGAAGGCATGGTCAATCACATTGATAATCAGTGCGTTGATTTTTGCGGCAGTCACCCTGTGGCATACTTTTTCATTGCCTCGCCCTGTTGAGGACAGATCGCGCAATCTGGATGCAAGGGGAGTGGTGAGGGAGTTCGGAAGGACATTTGTCACCTTCTTCCGCAAGAAATATGTGTGGACGGCCATGCTCTTCATGCTGCTTTACAGGCTTCCGGAGGCGTTTCTCGTGAAGATGATGAACCCTTTCCTGCTCAATCCTGTCTCTGAAGGAGGACTCGCTCTGGCTACGGAGACTGTCGGAATAGTGTATGGGACTGCAGGTGTGGCTGCCCTGACGGTCGGAGGGATTCTCGGAGGCATATTTGCATCGAGAAGAGGACTGAAAAGGTCGATGTGGTATATGGCGGCGGCACTCACGCTTCCTTGCCTGGCCTTTGTGTTCCTGAGTGTTTTCCAGCCGTCAAATATCTGGCTGATAAGTTCTTGCGTGGTGCTTGACCAGTTTGGATACGGTTTCGGGTTCACTGCTTACATGCTCTATCTGATTTATTTCTCGGAAGGGGAGTTCAAGACTGCCCATTATTCACTCTGCACCGCTTTCATGGCCCTGAGCATGATGCTTCCGGGCATGGTGGCAGGATATATGCAGGAGTGGCTCGGTTATACCGGATTCTTCGTGTTCGTCATGGTTTGCTGTCTGGTGACCGTGGCTGTGACTTTCATGATCAAGGTGGATCCGGAATATGGGAAAAAACAAACAATCATAACAGAAGAACTATGAGAATATTGAAAACAGCTTTGATTGCAGGGACTTCGTTCCTGATGTGTGTATCGTGCGGACAGAAATCAGTTGACAATACCGTAGCTCCAGGCTCGGAGAGGGGATTTTCCCTCTCATTTTTCAGAAATGCGCTTGCGGCATCATCCGGGACGGACAATGTCACAGTATCGCCATACAGTGCAGGTGTCGCCATGTCGATGCTTGCGGAAGGTGCAGGTGGAACCACCCTCGATGAACTTGACAAGGCTCTTGCGGGATGCCGTCTCAAGGCGGAGGACCTGCAGGGGGCGGATTCCATTGTTTTCAGGTCGGCCAATGCATTGTGGACCAATGCGGATTACCCTGTAAGGAAATCATATGTCAAGAAGCTTTCAGAGGAATATGCTGCCAGGGCCACTTCACTCGATTTCGGCTCCGAGGCTTCTGTCGGTGTCATCAATGAATGGGCCAGGGAGAATACCGGCGGCAAGATTGACAATGTCGTATCGAAGCTTTCTCCGGACATGGTGGCCATAATTTCCAATGCCCTCTATTTCAAGGCTCCTTGGCAGAATCCTTTCGATGCATTCAAGACAAGGGAGGATGTTTTCCATGGAGTTTCAGGGGACAAGCCTGCATCATTCATGAATAACACTGCGGGTTATGAATATGCTGAATATGACGGCAACCAGATGGTCAGGATTCCGTATCTCGGAGGACGTTTCGCAATGACTGTCGTGCTTCCTTCCGCTAAGGTCGGTGCGGCAGGTCTTGAGTGCTATCTCAATGAAATCGGGCTTGATGAGGCCGAGAGCATCCTCGAATACAGGAGGATCAAGCTCAGCCTGCCTAAATTCAGGACAGAGGCAAAACTGTCGCTCGTTCCTGTGCTCAAGGCAATGGGTGTTGAGGCAGCTTTCTCGAAAGGCGCTGACCTTTCAGGAATTGCAGAAGGACCTCTCGTAGTGAGTGAGGCTGACCAGAAGGTGTTCGTTGATGTCAATGAATATGGTTCAGAGGCTGCGGCAGTCACTACAATCGGGGTTTCGCTCACATCTGTCAGGGATGACAGTTCCATTCCTGTGATGAAGGTGGACCGTCCGTTCTATTATATGATTTCGGACATCGAGTCTGGCCGCATATATTTCATCGGCCGTATTTCCAATATCTGATACCCGCCTTGCCATGTCGAGCCTCCCTGCCTTGCCATGTCGAGCCTCCCTGCCTTGCCATGTCGAGCCTCGCTACCTTGTCATATCGAGCCTCCCTGCTTTGTCATGTCGAGCTAAGTCGAGACATCTCTAATTAATTGGTTATGAATAGAATGATAATCCCCATCCTGATCCTGTCAGCCGCCCTGACCGCATCAGCCCAATCCCTCCCTGCAGTGAAACCCGGCATAGAAGTCCTGCGCGAAAGCGGATTCGAGGGGCTTTGCGGGAAGCGTGTAGGCCTGGTGACCAATCCGAGCGGAGTGGACTCCCGGCTGAAATCCACAATCGACATACTTTTCGAAGCGCCTCAGGTGAATCTTGTGGCCCTCTACGGGCCTGAACATGGGGTGAGGGGAGATGTATATGCAGGAGGAAAGGTCTCTGACACAGTGGATTCCGCTACGGGCCTCCCTGTGTATTCACTCTATGGATCTACACGGAAACCGACTGATGCCATGCTCGAAGGTGTGGATGTGATGGTCTATGACATCCAGGATGTGGGTGTGCGGTCTTATACATTCATAAGCACGTTGGGTCTGGTGATGGAGGCATGTGCCGGCAAAGGTATCGAAGTTATGGTTCTTGACAGGCCCAATCCGTTGGGTGGCAACAAGATAGAAGGATGTTACGTTGAGGCTCCGTTCAATTCTTTCGTAAGCCAGTACCGTATTCCTTATGTCTATGGGCTTACAGTCGGAGAACTTGCAGTCCTGATCAATGAGGAGGGGCTGAACAGGGGGCAGAAAGGAGACCAGGCTCCTTCGAAATGCAAGCTTACTGTGGTTCCTATGGAGGGATGGACAAGGGACATGATTTACAAGGATACGGGACTGCCATGGGTACTGCCGTCACCGAACATACCATTCTGCGATACCCCGATGTACTATGCCTCGGCGGGAATATGCGGAGAATTGTACGGTTTCATGAACATAGGCATAGGCTATACGCTTCCTTTCCAGCTATTTGGGGCCGAATGGCTCGATCCGGACAGATTGAAACAGACCCTTGACGGCTACGGGCTTGAGGGGGTATTTTTCAGGACAATCTGGTACAAGCCTTATTTCGGGTCACTTTCCGGGAAGCTTGTGAAAGGGCTTCAGTATTTTTTCACGGATTATGACAGGGCCCGTCTTACTGACGTGCAATTCTATGTGATGCAAGCAGTTGCAGAGCTTTATCCTGACAGGAAACCATTTGAGGTGGCAACTGGTGTGGGCCTTTTTGACAAAGTTTGTGGTACGGATTATGTAAGAGAGAATTTTTCGAAACGATACAAGGTGAGTGACATAGAGGATTATTGGCGGAAAGATGAGGCGGATTTCCGCTCATTGTCTGAAAAATATCACCTATACTAATTCCATTTACTATGAGAAAATCAAGACTCCTTATGGCTTGTTTGCTGACGGTGTCGGCATTGACAGCCCTGAGTACTTCTACCTACGCCCAGACCAGACAGGCTTCAACATCACAGAGCAGACAGACGACCCGCCAGTCTTCTTCCGATACCCGGAAATCATCGTCATCTGCGACCAGGCATTCGACAACCACCGGTCGCTCTGCTGCTACCCGCTCATCCTCAGCGACATCGACCCGCCAGACATCAGCCGCGACACGCAGTACCAATGCGACCCGTACTACAACTCCGGCTACCCGCCCTGGCACACGACCTGCTGACCAGCACCGTGATCCGGCACCAAACGTGAGGCCTTCCACGACTACAAGAATACCGAACAACACGGCTACGAGGACAACCACGACCGTTACCCGTCCTTCGACTTCGGCTACCCGTCCTTCGACGACGCAGACCCGCCCGAATGCTAACGAAGGACGCAACAACCCGACGGTGACCCGCCCTGCAACCACCCCTACGCGTACCACCACTCCTGCGACACGTCCGGGAACCCGTCCTGTTGACCAGCACCGCGATCCGGCACCGAACGTTAGACCGGCGACCAACCCTGCAAAGCCTGTGACCGTGACCCGCCCCGGCAATACTGTCGGACGAGGACATGATGAAAGAAGGGTACACCCGCGCGAGATGGATTTCGTGACATACAACGCCCCTTCCTATTTCTGGTCACATCACCACCATTGCTATGGGCACAGGGTAAGGGTGCTCCCGAGCCATGTGGTCAGACACTATTGGTGCGGACATGTATATTATTGCTACAATGACATCTGGTACCGCCCTTACGGAGGATATTATGTTGTTTGCAGGCCTCCTTTCGGAACGGTCCTCGCCTCGGACCTTATCGCAGACATGGCCTGGACTGCAGTGAACATCGCATATTACAACACTGTGGCGCAGACATACAACAATATCAAGTCCAATAATGAACTGATAGCACAGCAGAATGAAATCATAGCCAGGAACAATGAGACCATCGCCATGAACAATGCGACCATAGCGGCTCAGAATCAGGCGATTGCCCAGGGGCAGGCGAAGGCGGAGCAGTCATATTCACTTGCCAATGAGCTCGGCCTCATTCAGAGCTATGCTTCGGCAACGGACCAGTATTATTATCAGGACGGAGTGTTCTATACCAAGGATTCCGACGGAGAGTACAAGGTTATAATCCCTCCTGCCGGAGCTCTCGTGGAGACGCTTCCTGAGGATTATGATCTGGTAACTCTCAATGGTTCTGAATATTACAAGGTGGACACCACGGTCTACAGAGTGACCATAAGTGAAGGAAAACCTTATTTTGAAGTATTGGGACAGCTCTATCAGGGCTGACAGATCGTAGAACTTGCATATCGGCGAAACGCTCAGTGCGTAGCCGGGATATCCATCAAAGTGGCGATGCGGGCGATTGTTCCTGCATCGCCGCTTGCGTTGATATATGTCGGTGCACCGCTATCCTCGAAAGGGATGCCTTCCTGCTGCATCACTTCCATCAGATGTCTTGTCACGGCAGGAGCCGGATTAATGACCTGGATGTTCCTGTCCGGCGCTATGGCGGCAGCCTGACTGCGTATCGTGTCTATGAGGAAAGGATAGTGGGTGCATCCCAGGACAATCGTATCTGCTCCTTCCTCAATCAGAGGCATGAGGCTTTTCCTTACGGTTTCCCTGGCTTTGGGTGAGTCCGTTTCCCATTTCTCCACCAACTCCACGAAACCTTCGCCAACCTGCTCCACGACCTTAACATTGCCTTTGTACAGGTCCTTCATGTCGTGGTATTTCTGGCCTTTAAGGGTGCCGGCAGTTGCAAGGACTCCGACGACTCCTGTCTTGGTGGCACTTACGGCCGGCTTGACCGCCGGTTCCATTCCTATGAACATGACATGGTCCATCCTCCCTCCTGTAAGGCCGAGTACTCTTTCCCTGACCTGCGGGTTGCTTCTGTCAGAATATTTCTCCCTCAGGTGGGCAATTGCCGCCGCGGTGGCTGTGTTGCAGGCCACCACGATGATGTCGACGCCCTTACCGGCATCGTATCTGTCTCCGTTTATTCCTTCGGAATCTCCTTTGAGCATCATTTCCGTGATTGCTTCGGCGCGGCTGATTATGAAGCTGCGCTCACGCGGACCGTACGGGCAAAAGGCAGTGTCTCCGAAATACCATATCCCGGATTGGGGAAGAGCCTTTCTGACCTCCCTGTAGACGGACAGACCGCCGACGCCTGAATCAAATATGCCTATCATAATCCTGAGATTGCAAAGATAAGTCATTTTCAGGAAAATTCATTAAATTTGCAGGATTGAACAAATGACCGCATATGCGGCATGACCAAGTACAGGACAAGACATGATTACAACAGAGCAGATAAAGGAGTTGCAGCAGAGAATCCAGACACTCGGCAAATGTATCAATGTGGAGCAGAAGAGGGAGGAAGTGGCCCGGAAGCAGGAGAAGACCCTTGCTCCGGATTTCTGGGATGACCCCAGGAAGGCCGAGGCTTTCCTGAAGGAATTGTCAGGCGTGAAGTTCTGGGTGAACGGATATGACAAGGTGTATTCGGCTGCAGAGGACCTGAATGTGCTTTACGACTTTGCTAAGGAGAGCCTTGCCGGAGCCGGTGAGGATGAGGTCACTGACGAGACCAATGAGCTGGATTCAGCCTATGCCAGCGCTTTGCAGAGTGTCGAGGAGCTGGAGCTTCGCAACATGCTTGGAGACGAGGGAGACAATCTGGGAGCAGTGCTTACCATCAATTCCGGAGCTGGAGGAACGGAGGCGAACGACTGGTCGGCAATGCTCATGAGGATGTATATGCGCTGGGGCGAGAGGAACGGATACAAGATCACCGTCACCGACGAACTCGAGGGAGAGGATGCCGGAATCAAGTCGGCCACGATTCAGTTCGAGGGCGACTATGCATTCGGATATCTCAAGGCCGAGAGCGGAGTGCACCGTCTTGTGAGGATTTCCCCTTTCAATGCCCAGGGCAAGAGGCAGACGACTTTCTCGTCCGTTTTCGTATATCCTTTAGTGGATGATACCATCGAAATAGAAATCAATCCTGCTGACCTTGAATGGGATACTTACCGTTCGAGCGGTGCCGGCGGACAGAATGTGAACAAGGTCGAGACCGGTGTGAGGGTGAGGCATATCCCGAGCGGTATCGTGGTGGAGAATACCGAGACACGTTCGCAGCTCGACAACCGCAACAATGCTCTGCGTATCCTCAAATCGAGGTTGTACGACATCGAGCTCAAGAAGCGTCAGGAGAAGCAGGCCGAGCTTGAAGGCCAGAAGAAGAAGATAGAATGGGGATCCCAGATACGCAGCTATGTGCTTCATCCGTACAAGATGGTGAAGGACCTGCGGACAGGCCATGAGACCTCTGACACTCAGGCAGTCCTTGACGGCGACCTGAACGATTTCATGAAGGTCTATCTCATGGGTGGAGGAAAATAACAATAACCAACATAAATATGGAATTCAAATATGCACCGATGTTTCAGCTTGGCGAGGACAAGACTGAATACTACAAGATTCCGGATTCGGAGAAACTCGTTTCGACATCAGAGTTCGAGGGCAAGAAGATTCTCAAGGTGACCCCCGAGGCCCTTACCCTCATGACCAACACTGCGTTCCGCGACGTGAGCTTCCTGCTTCGCCGCTCCCACAACGAGCAGGTTGCAAAAATCCTGAGCGATCCGGAAGCTTCGGCAAATGACAAATATGTAGCATTGACATTCCTTCGCAACGCGGAGGTTGCAGCCAAAGGCAAGCTGCCGCTGTGCCAGGATACGGGTACGGCCATCGTCCATGGTGAGAAGGGCCAGCAGGTATGGACCGGATTCGAGGATGAGGAGGCGATTTCTCTCGGCGTCTTCAAGACCTATACTGAGGAGAATCTCCGTTATTCCCAGAATGCCCCTCTGGACATGTACAACGAGATCAATACCAAGTGCAACCTTCCTGCTCAGATTGACATAGAGGCCGTTCAGGGCGACGAGTACCGTTTCCTCATGGTGACCAAGGGAGGCGGATCAGCCAACAAGAGCTATCTCTATCAGGAGACCAAGGCGCGCATCCAGAACCCGGGAACTCTCATTCCTTTCCTCGTTGAAAAGATGAAGAGCCTCGGAACTGCAGCATGTCCTCCTTATCATATCGCATTCGTGATCGGAGGTACTTCCGCAGAGAAGAACCTGCTTACCGTGAAACTTGCTTCCACCCATTATTATGACAATCTTCCTACTACAGGAGACGAGACAGGACGCGCTTTCCGCGACGTAGAGCTCGAGGAAAAGCTTCTTGAAGAGGCTCACAAGATCGGCCTCGGAGCACAGTTCGGCGGCAAGTACATGGCTCACGACGTGCGTGTTATCCGTCTTCCGCGCCACGGAGCAAGCTGCCCTATCGGATTGGGAGTCAGCTGCTCTGCAGACCGCAACATAAAGGCGAAGATCAATTCTGACGGTATATGGATTGAGAAGATGGACGACAAGCCTTATGAGCTCATTCCTGAGGAGCTCCGTCAGGCAGGTGAGGGCGATGCAGTGAAAATCGACCTCGACCGTCCTATGTCTGAAGTATGCAAGGAACTGTCAAAATATCCTGTAAGCACCCGTCTTAGTCTCAACGGTACCATTATCGTCGGACGCGACATCGCTCACGCCAAGATCAAGGCTCGTCTGGATGCAGGTGAACAAATGCCTCAGTACCTGAAGGATCATCCTATCTATTATGCCGGCCCGGCAAAGACTCCTGCCGGAATGCCTTGCGGTTCCATGGGCCCTACAACCGCCGGCCGTATGGACCCTTATGTAGATGAGTTCCAGGACCATGGCGGCAGCATGATCATGCTTGCCAAGGGCAACAGAAGCCAGGCCGTGACGGATGCATGCAAGAAGCATGGCGGATTCTATCTCGGTTCAATCGGAGGTCCTGCAGCAATCCTTGCACAGAACAACATCAAGAGCATTGAGTGCGTTGAGTATCCTGAGCTCGGAATGGAGGCAATATGGAAAATCCGCGTCGAGGACTTCCCTGCATTCATCCTCGTGGATGACAAGGGCAACGACTTCTTCAAGAAGATAGGACTTTGATATATAACATAGCATTTTTAAACGCGCTCCGCCCAGTTTTCAATCCGGCGGAGCGCGTTTGTAATTACCATTAAGGAATGTCAGCGCATCCTAATATACTGCCACTCTTCGAAGTAAACTTCCATGACAGAATGTCAAATGCTTAATCCTGTGATAGTTTAATCTATTGAGCAATAAAGCGATAGACAATTTCGCCGCTCTGGCGGGGCGGGGCGGTCTGGGAAGCGGAGAAACGGGAGAGGCGGGCGGCACGGACTGCGAAATTGCGCAGGCACTGGTCTTCCGAGGATACGGCGTCAAGTACCTTGGCGTTGACGACCTTTCCGGAATTGTCCACTGTGATTATGACAGTCACGTCACCGCTTCCGTAGCATCTGTATGCTGGAATGTTCAGATGGCTCGCCTTCCTGCCTTCGAGGCTGTAAGACACTACGGATGGCCCGCTGTATTCCTTCTGGGAGGATTCGTCTTTCTTCTGCTTTGAAGGCATTTCCACGGTTTCCTCCCTTGCGTCTTCCTGGATTGCATCCTTCTGACCGTTCTTCAGGTCTGCGGCCAGCCTTTCTGCGTCCTTGTAGAGCTGTTCTGCATCGGTGCCCCTGTCATCCTTCAATGTCGAACCGGCATCCACTGCTATGTTCCTGATTTGGGAGGACGGATTGTTGCGCGACATCTCTATCAGCTCGTCGAGCCTTTTGCTGATGTTTTCCTTGAAGATCTGCTCCTCCCTCTGTCTCTCGATTTCCTCCTGTTTTGAGAAATCCAGCACGAAACTGTCCTCCTTGCGGATGGTGGAGTCTATGCGGAATGCAAGCAAGACAATAATCACCGTGAGATGGAATATCACGGTGATATACAGTCCTGCCTTATTTTCCTTGTTTATCTTCAAGTCAAGTTTGTTGATTTGCAGTTGGTTACTTGCGGCGGCATTCCGCCAGGGATTTCTCAATGGTTGCAGCTATGACATCGATTGCAACCTTGTTGTGGCCTCCCTGAGGTATTATTATGTCAGCATACCTCTTGCTCGGCTCGATGAACTGGAGATACATCGGTTTCACGGTCTTCGTGTACCTTTCGATGACCCAATCCACTGTCTTGCCTCTTTCTATGATGTCCCTCGACATCACCCTCATGAGCCTGTCATCATCGTCGGCATCCACGAACAGCTTGATGTCCAGCTGTTTGCGCAGTTTTGCGCATGTGAAGATAAGAATACCTTCCACGATAATCACATCGGCCGGAGTGACGGTGACGGTCTCGTCAGCCGAGCGTGAGCAGGTTATGTAGGAGTAAACGGGCTGTTCGATTGCCTTCCCCTCCTTCAGTTCCTTGAGGTGCTGGCAGAGGAGGTCGAAATCGATTGAATCAGGATGGTCGAAGTTGTGCTCCCTCTTTTCCTGTTCCGTGCAATGGCTGAGGTCCTTGTAATATGAGTCCTGCGGTATTACGACAACTCTGTCCTTCAATTGTTCTGTGATTGCCTTCACCACAGTGGTTTTTCCTGATCCGGAGCCTCCGGCTATACCGATGATAAGCATGGTTGTGAGGTGTTGCTTGGCTTGCGCCTGTTAATATTCTGCGTTTTTAGGAGTACGTGGGAACGGGATTACATCGCGGATGTTGGACATGCCGGTCACGAAAAGCAGCAGCCTCTCGAAACCGAGTCCGAAACCGCTGTGAGGGGCGGCTCCGAAGCGCCTTGTGTCGATGTACCATTCGAGACCCCTGCGGCTCATTCCGAGCTCGTCGATACGTGCCTCAAGCTTTTCAAGCGATGCCTCACGCTCTGAACCTCCGATGATTTCTCCAATCTTAGGGAAGAGAACATCCATGGCGCGAACGGTCTTGCCGTCCTCGTTCTGCTTCATGTAGAATGCCTTGATGTCCTTAGGGTAGTCAGTGAGGATTACCGGCTTCTTGAAATGCTGCTCCACAAGGTATCTCTCGTGCTCGCTCTGGAGGTCAGTTCCCCAGTCGACCGGGTATTCCCACTGCACATCCGCTGCCTTGAGGATATTCACTCCCTCAGTATAGGTGAGCCTTACGAACTCAGTGCAGAGGACTCCTTCAAGTCTGGAAATCAGCTCGTTGTCATATCTGTCGTTGAGGAATTTGATATCGTCTGCGCAGTTGTCGAGGGCATATTTCACGAGATATTTGATGAACTCCTCGGCAAGGTCCATGTTGTCTTTGATGTCGTAGAAAGCCATCTCAGGCTCGATCATCCAGAACTCTGCGAGGTGGCGCGGGGTGTTGGAGTTCTCTGCCCTGAAGGTAGGACCGAAGGTGTAAATCTCTCCGAGGGCCATCGCTCCGAGCTCTCCTTCGAGCTGGCCACTCACCGTAAGGCTTGTCTCTTTGCCGAAGAAGTCTTTGGTGTAGTCGATCTGTCCTTTCTTGTTGCGCGGAAGATTCTCGAGGTCGAGGGTAGTAACCTTGAACATCTGGCCTGCTCCCTCACAGTCAGAAGCTGTGATAAGAGGGGTGTGAACATATACGAATCCTTTGCTGTGGAAGAATTCATGGATGGCGAATGCCATCTGGTTGCGAATCCTGTAGATCGCTCCGAACGTGTTGGTGCGTGGTCTCAGATGGGCTACGGTCCTGAGAAACTCAAATGACGTATCTTTCTTCTGGAGAGGGTATCTCATAGGATCGCACTCACCGTAAACCTCTATTTCAGAGGCCTGAATCTCAACATTCTGGCCACCGCCTACAGACTCCACGAGCTTTCCTGCCACACGGATGCAGGCACCGGTTGTGACCTTTGCAAGCAGAGCCTCGTCGATTGCAGTCTTGTCGACAACTATCTGTATATTGTTGATTGTGGATCCGTCATTGAGTGCTATGAACGCCACATTCTTGTTTCCTCTCTTTGTCCTTACCCAGCCTTTGGCTGTTACTTCCTGACCAGGCTCGCATTTGAGCAGGTCCTTGACTTTAATCCTTCTTTCCATTTGAATTTATTATTTGCAAGGCTGTTCAGCCAGAATTTTTCCTTTGATGTCGGTGTTGTCCATCCTGCCGCTGAATCTTTCGGCTCCTTTTCCGATAGCATAGACAGGGACATTCAGTGATGTGTGGTCGGATGTCGTCCATCCGATTCTTGATTTTTCATTCAGCTTGCGGTTGGCCTTCTGATCCAATGTGTTGGTGTTGCCGGATGCGATGTAGGCACTGTCAAGCGGGCCCCAGTCAACCGTATAAAGGTGAGTGTTGCCGCTTCCCACGCATGCTCCACCGGTTTCATGGTCTGCAGTGACCACTATGAGTGTCTCGTCCGGATGCTTGAGATAGAAGTCGTATGCGGTCCTGAGGGCTTCGTCGAAGGCAAGAATCGACATGATTGTCGGCATTGTCTTGTTCGCATGGGCAGCCCAGTCTATTTCGCCGCCTTCGCACATTATGAAGAATGGTTCTTCACCGAACCGGTCGAGTGCGTTCGTTACATATTGGTTTATTGTCATATGGCCTTCAGGAACAGGGGCTCCTGCAAAGTATGTCGCGGGCTCAACTCCGTTGTTGTATGGCTCGCAGAGGACTATCCTTGCATCTTCTCCGGCTTCTTTCACTTCCTGCAGCGAGTAGCATACGGTCATTCCGTTTTCACTCAGATAGTCACCGATATATTTGCCTTCTTTGTTCCTGTGCTGCTTGAATCCGTTGCCGGCGAAGAATTCAAATCCGGATGTGACAATCTGCGATGCTATGTCGAAGCCGTTCCCGCGTGAGATGTTGTGAGCATAGAATGCTCCCGGAGTGGCATCGTTCAGAGGTACTGAAGTGATGATACCTACCTGGTATCCCTCCTTGTGGAGCCTTTCGGCGATGTTCTCCTGAGGCTGTCCTTCAGCATCTACTCCGAGGCTACCGTTCTTTGTCTTGTGTCCTGTGGCTATTGCCGTGCCAGCTGCTGCCGAGCAGGTTATGTTCTGGCTTGCAGAGTAGTTCGTTGCCGTTCCGTAATAAGGGAAACCGGTGAAAGTAAGCTGCTCGCCGCCGAATTTCCCTGCTTTGTATGAAAGATAGGATTCGGTCATGTCAACACTTGAAGTTCCCATACCGTCTCCTATGAAAAGGAAGATGTATTTGGCTTTTCCATCGTCATTGTGCTGGCAACATGAGCCGAAACCCAGTGTGCAGAGCGTCATCAAGGCAATTATAAGATATCCTGAAGGTTTCATGATATTGAATTTGAATAAAATCTTACAAAATTACCTATTTTTCTTCAATCTTCAACTCGTTTTCCACATAAAAAAAGCAGCCCTTTTGAAAGAACTGCTTTTTTTATATGATAGGCTTTGCTGACTATTCAGCTGCTGCCCTTCTTGCAGAGTACATGATTTTGAGTGCTGAACATCTGCGGAGCTCCTGCTTCACATCTGTCACAATACCCATCCTCGTATTCTCGTCAGCCCTGATGGCTACGGTCATGAACTGTCTGTCGGCTTCGCTCATAGCGTCACGCTCTGCTGCGATGAAGTCGCGGATCTCATCCACAGTCTTGAAAGAGTCGTTGAGCTGAATACGGGCATCGTTACCGTACTGTGCCTGAAGATGTCTTACAGGAGTACCGATGTTGATGTACGAAGTCAGGTCTTTTCTTTCAAGCTTTGCAACCTCGGTTGCTTCAGGAAGTTTCACGACGACCTTGTTCTCAGTTTCACGCATGGTGGTTGTCACCATGAAGAAGAACAACAGCATGAACACGATATCGGACAGTGAGGATGTCGTGATGCCCGGCATCCCTTTCTTATCACCTTTCTTGAATTTTGACATAACTATGTTCTCCTTTATTTCTTGGCTATATCCTTAGGCTCTGCCTCGGAAATGTTCTGAGGAACGGCCTTTCTAGCGATTGCCTGTCTGTCCTCATCCAGTTGTGCATATTTCTTTCCGTAATTGGCCATTGACCAGTCGTCGCGGAGTTCGTTGATTGCTGCAACGAGTTCGTTCTGGACGGCGATGTAAGCCTGGTAGCTGGTACCGCGGTCATTCTGGAGGGAAATAACACCCTTGGATACCATGCAAGGTCCGTATCCCTCGATGTCGATTTCTGCCTTTTCAGGGAGGTCAGGATTGTTTGCAGGGTTGGTAAGGAATTCTTTGATCTTATCTTTCAGTTGGCTGACATGGATAGGCTCACTACCAGCAAGAAGTCTGTCTGCGGAGTTGATCTTCACAATGATGATATTGCGTCGGTTCACCTTCTGGTCTTCCACTTTCTGATTCTTGTCAGGCATAGGCGGCAGACGACGCTGCAGACCCATATCCTGGTTCATTGTGGTTGTCATCAGGAAGTAGCAAAGCAGGAGGAACGCGATGTCCGCCGTAGAACTTGAATTGATTTCTGGTGTCTTTTTTGCCATGGTGTCAGTTATTTACGAGTTGCTGTAACGATGGCGCCCGCAATGATTGATATGATTGCAAGACCACAGCAGAGGTAGGTAAGATTCAGAAGAGTATCAGTGAGCTTGAGTGTCATGTCAGACACAGGCTCTCCAAGATATCCTACTGCCGGTGTTCCCGGAGCAAGTAAGTATGCGCCTGCGATGATAACTGCAGCACCAACAAGATAAATACCCAGTTTGATGAGGGACTTAGGATTGTTGATTGCCGTGATTACAACGGCGCCGAGAAGTACGGCCACGATTGCAATCGCTACCATTGCGTACGCGCAGTAGAGCATTGTGTCAACCGGCATGTCGCCATTCTTATCGAAGCCTACTATGAAGCCGAAGAAGCTGGCAACGACACCAAGGATGAACAACACCCAAGATATCCATTTGATTACTTTTGCGTACATTGTAAAGTCAATTATTTGTTTTCCTGATATTTAACCAAAATGTCAACCATTGAGATTGAAGCGTCCTCCATTTCGATTGTGAGGGAGTCAATCTGAGAAAGGATGTAGTTGTAGAAAATCTGAAGGATAACGGCAACGATCAAACCGCCGACGGTTGTGATCAAAGCGACCTTCATACCTCCTGCTACGACATTTGGAGACATATCACCGGCAACCTGGATGGCGTCGAATGCCTGGATCATACCGATAACCGTTCCCAAGAATCCGAGGGATGGAGCGATTGCGATGAAGAGTGAAATCCAGGAAAGACCCTGCTCCATCTGGCTCATCTGTACTGAACCATAGGAAACGATGGATTTCTCGACAGTCTCAATACCCTGGTCCATGCGGAGAAGACCCTGATAGAAAATGCTTGCAACTGGTCCGCGAGTCTTGCGGCATACATCCTTGGCAGCCTCTACGCCACCCTCAGCAAGTGCTTTCTCGACAGCTGCGAGGAGCTTCTTGGTGTTGGTCTTTGAGAATCCGAGGTAGAGGATACGCTCGATACAAAGAGCAAGACCGAGGATAAGGCAGGCGATAACGAGGGCCATGAAGCCTGCACCACCTTCAATGAACTTGGTCTTGAGAGCCTGATGCATAGGAACTTCCTCCGGTCCATCAAGCGCATCGGTTACAGGAGCTGCCACTTCTGTAGCTGCGGTCTCAGCAGCCTGATCCTGAGCTGCTGCATTCTGTGCAGAAATGGCCATAACGCCCATTACTGCCAAAAACATGAAAAATTTTTTCATAATTGTTTTTGTGTGTTTAATTAATTAAAGTTGTTGTATTGTTCTTGTCAATTCTGTCTTTCAGTACGTGTGGATGTACTTCCCACCCAAAATGCGGTGCAATTTAGCAATTAATTTTCAATAGGCAATAATTATTTTGATATTTCTCCCCTCAAATCCCTTTCCAGCATCTCTTTCACGAACCCGTTGTCGTTGCTTTCACCGAGCAGATAGAACAGTTTAGCCAGGGCGCTTTCCGTCGTGCTGTCGTATCCGTTGACGACTCCGGCATCCTTAAGGCCCTTTCCTGTAGCATAGATGTCCATGTTGACACCTCCGGCAATGCACTGGGTGACATTCAGAAGTACCTTGCCCATGGCTTCAGCCTCCCTTACGATTGAAAGGAACCATTCTTTCGACGGCGCGTTTCCGGCTCCGTAAGTCTCTATTATGACTGCTCTTGTCTGAGTTCCGCACAGGATGTCCCTGACCACCTGGGGTGTAATGCCGGGATGAATCTTGAGGATTGAAACCCTGGTGTCCAGCTTCTTGTGGAAAACGGGTCTCTTTCCGGGGTCGGCAGGTTTGCGGATTGCTGAAGAGTTGTACTTTATGCTTATGCATGCCTCGGCAAGCACAGGCCAGTTGTCGGAACGGAATGCCCTGAAATTCTCCGCGTTGACCTTTGTCGTCCTGTTGCCCCTCATCAGCACATTGTCAAAGCAGATGCAGACTTCCGGAACCATGGCGTTCCCCTCGCAGTCTTTCGCGGATGCTATTTCCACCGATGAGATGAGGTTTTCCTTTCCGTCAGTCCTCGGCGCTCCTATCGGCAGCTGGCTTCCGGTGAAGATGACCGGCTTCGTGAGCCCTTCTATCATGAAGCTCAGCGCTGATGCGGAGTATGCCATCGTATCAGTGCCATGGAGTACCACAAAACCGTCGTAGTTGTCGTATTCCTCTTCTATCAGCCTTGCAAGTTCCTGCCAGTTGGACGGCTCCACGTCTGATGAGTCGATCAGCGGAGAGAATGTCCGTGAATCTATCCTGCAGGCGAATTTGCCGAGTTCGGGTACTTCGTCGAGAATCTGCTCGAAGTCGAATGGCTTCAGGGTCTGCTCGATGGGGTCCTCCTTCATTCCGATCGTGCCTCCTGTATATATAAGGAGTATTGATGATTTGAGTGGATTGTTTTCCGTTGTCATAAGTTGAACAGTTTTCTTGCGTTGTCCGTGGTCACTTCCGCCACGGTCCCGACAGGGATTTCCTTGAGGGCGGCCAGTTTCTCCGCAATGTATGGTATGTAGCTGCTTTCGTTCCTGTGTCCCCTGAACGGGACGGGGGTAAGATATGGGGAGTCGGTCTCGAGGACGATTCTTTCGAGCGGGATTGACGTGACGGTCCTTGCTATGGATGCATTCTTGTAGGTCAGCACTCCTCCTATGCCGACATACCAGTCTCCGAGCGCTTCAAGTTCGCGGAAAGTCTCTTCGCTCCCGCTGTATGCGTGCATGACTCCGCGCAGTCCGAGATGCCTGTATTCTTTCAGAATGTCGAGTATCAGTCCCGTGGATTCCCTGGAGTGTATGATTATGGGCAGGTTCATGGACGATGCCATTTCAATCTGGATTCTGAACACCTCCTGCTGTTCCTTCAGGAATTCCCTGGACCAGTAGCAGTCGATTCCTATTTCCCCTATTGCCTTGATTTCACGCCCCATGAACGGCTCCATCCTGTCAAGTTCCTCCTTCCATCCGGCTCCTACTGAAGTCGGGTGCAGGCCGAGGCACGGGAAAGTGACCCCTGGATGCCTGTCCGTGAACGAGAACATTGCATCCCTTGTGGACGAATCTATGTCCGGGACGACAAGCCTGGTCACGCCGGCTTCCACGGCTCTTTCCACGGCAAGGTCTTCCTCGCCGGAGAACATCTCGTCGTAAAGGTGGGTATGGGTGTCTATGAATTGCGGCATGTTTGCAAAGTTACATATTTTTTAGATTAATCGTGCATCTCTGCAGCAGATCGCAGGTGATGAATCCCTCCGTTTCCAGAAGTGCGGCATATCCCGATGCATTGCCGTATCCGCATCCGATCCTGTCTCCGAGTTCTTCTATTGTGACACCTTTGTCCCTGCGTATTTCACCGAGCATGCGTTCCATCATCAGGATGTCCTCTTCCCGGGCATTGCCGCTGAATGTCTTACGTAGCCGCTCCCTGATTGCTCCGGCACTGTCCTGAGACTTGCCCCCGGGCCGGCATATATTGAAGCCATGCTCTTCTATGAAGGCTTCGATGTCGATGAGCGGCTCTGCTATCTTGCTTTTTATCAGTATGTTGCATCCTTGGGACCGAGGGTCGTCCACTCTTCCTGGCAGGGCGTGTACATTGCGGTCGTAGGAGAATGCGAGCCTTGCGCTGTTCATTCCTCCTCCTTTGGCCCGCGATTCTGTAAGTACGAGGGTCTCGCAGAGTCCGGCGATTATCCTGTTCCTGCGCAGGAAATGCAGGGCGAGGGGAGGGGTGCCGGGCGGGTAGTCTGTCACGAGGGCGCATCCGGGAGTCCTGCTCATCATTTCCGCTGTCTGGGTGTGCCTGAATGGGTATATTCTGTCCGCCCCTGTCGCCATCACTGCGATTGTGGGAAGTCCGTGCTCCAGGGCTGCACGGTGGGCGCATATGTCGGTGCCGAGGGCGAGTCCGCTCACTATCACGGGTTTCTCCTGAGTGGAGGCGAGGGCTGCCACAAGTCTTTCGCACCATTCCTTGCCGTAGGGCGAGATGTCTCTTGTGCCTACTATGGCAATGCATCGGCGGTTGTTCCACAGGCTTCCCTCTGGGGTAAGGCTTCTTACGTACAGGCCGGCAGGGGCATCAGCGCATTCTTTCAAGAGAGATGGGTAGGTCTCCTCGGTCCATCCTGTATATGAGATTCCCTGTCCGGCAAGATCATCGAGTTCCCTCATGGCATTGTCAAGGGCCTGTGCGGTAATCTGTCCAGTGTGTCTGGAATATGGGCCGAGCAACGCGTCGGTCTGACTGACTCCTGCGCGGAACACTCCTGCGGCGCTTCCGAAGTGTCTGACAAGGGCGATGGCGGTGGCCGGTTCGAATCCGAATATGTGGCCCAGGGCGCAGAGGCTGGCTTTTTCTTCAAAATTGTCCATAATATAAATACATATCCGGATGCAAATAAATATAAAACCTGCTTCCGGAAACATGGCCGAAAGCAGGTTTTTCTGTTTTTGAATGAAAGTTTTTCTGTTTTTATATGGTTTTCATTCTTTTTAGTTCTCTCCACGCGCTGCGCTTGGTCGAGATGACAAAAGCGCTGTTTGGTTGAGAAGACAGTGGCGCTGCGCTTGGTCGAGACGACAAGGGATGAGTGTCAGATGATGAGGAGGGCGTCGCCGTAAGGACCGAACTTGTAGTCCTGCTCCAGGGCGGTCTTGTATGCCTTCATCACATTCTCGTAGCCTCCGAAGGCTGCCACCGACATGAGCATTGTCGAGCCCGGACGATGGAAGTTGGATACTATGGCATTCGGAATGGCGAAGCGGTACGGAGGGAATATGAACTTGTTGGTCCATCCGTCGTAGGCGTTCACTTCGTCGTTGGTGGTGACATATGTCTCCAGACCACGGATTACGGTGATGCCGACTGCGCAAACTTTGTGCTTTTCCTTCTTTGTCTTGTTTATCAAGGCTGCTGCTTCCTCGGTGATGATGAGCCTCTCTGAGTCCATCTTGTGTTTGGAGAGGTCCTCTACATCTACCTCACGGAAATGTCCGATTCCCATGTGAAGGGTGATGAAAGCCTTGTTTATGTCTTTGAGAATCATTCTGTTGAACAGTTCCCTGCTGAAATGCAGACCTGCTGCAGGGGCTGAAACGGCACCCTCGTGGGCAGCGAAGATGGTCTGGAAATTCTCTTTGTCCTCAGGGGTCACTTCCTTCTTCACCCAGTCAGGCACCGGGGTCTGTCCAAGGCCGAAAAGGGTCTCCTTGAATTCTTCGTAACTGCCGTCATAGAGGAAACGGAGTGTCCTTCCCCTCGATGTCGTGTTGTCGATTACTTCGGCCACAAGGCTCTCGTCGTCACCGAAATAGAGCTTGTTGCCTATGCGGATTTTTCTTGCAGGGTCCACTATGACGTCCCACAGCCTCTGCTCCTTGTTGAGCTCGCGGAGAAGGAAGACCTCGATGTTGGCTCCTGTTTTCTCCTTGTTGCCGTAAAGTCTCGCAGGGAATACTTTCGTGTCGTTGAGGACGAAGGTGTCACCTTTGCCGAAATAATCAATTATGTCCTTGAAAAGCCGGTGTTCCAACTCTCCTGTATCCTTGTGGAGGACCATCAGCTTACATTCGTCGCGCCATCTCGGCGGCTCCTTGGCAATCTTTTCTGCCGGCAGATTGAACTGGAATTGTGATAGTTTCATTATATTTCGCGATAAAACACTATATTATACGATATTTTCGACAATTTGTTTCAGAAATATCATAAAATATTGAAAATTCTGTGCCGAAAAGCCGTGGGGCCTAAATCTTGGCTTCCCTGAACACTTCCTGGATGGATGGATAGGTGTTCAGCAGGAAAGGCGGGAGGCTAGATTTTGCCACCCACGCCGCTTTGGAGATGTCCTCTTCTTTCTGTGGAGTAAGGTCTGTCGGGTCGGTGTAAAGCATGTTGTACCACCATGTGTGCTTCAGATGCCAGATGCCGTCGCGCCTGTAACAATGGTCGGTCACGCATATAAGGTCACGCAGGACGAGGTCATTGATGCCGGTCTCTTCGCTGACTTCGCGCAGGGATGTGGTGCTTATGTCCTCTCCGGGCTCCTGATGCCCTTTGGGAAGGTCCCACAGTCCTCCCCGGCGTATTAGAAGGTAGTCGCCCCTGCGGTTGGTGACAAGACCTCCTCCGGCATTGACTTCCTTGAATTCGGCACAGATCATGCGGTATGTGGATTCCGTGTCTTCGGACGGGATGTATATTCGGTGCAGGGAACCGGACACCTCGAACATGTTGATCAGCTGGTGTACGTCTTCGCTGCGTCCGATGCTGACCATCACTGCGTTAGGGTCTGACAATGCCTGCTCGTCGGGCGGGCAGATGATCATGCATCTTTTTTCAAAGTATATCTTGTGCATTTCAGGATATAATTTACTAACTTTGCACGATGCGCCTTCTTCAGGCGTGTGCTTTACGATTTGCAAATATAGTCAAAATAAAACAGTTTTGATATGGAATCTACTACACAGACAGTCGAGAAAGAGGTGGCCAAGTCGCTTTTGGACATCAAAGCGGTGATGCTCAGGCCAGATGAGCCTTTCACATGGGCTTCCGGATGGCTGTCGCCGATTTATTGTGACAACAGAAGGCTTCTGTCATATCCGCAGGCAAGGGAGAATGTGTGCCGCTGGATGGCAGATATAATCAAGGAAAAATATCCGGATGCGGATGTGATTGCCGGTGTGGCAACGGGTGCCATAGCACATGGCTATCTTGTCGCCCATATTCTCCGCAAGCCGTTCGTATATGTTCGTCCGAAGCCGAAGGATCATGGTACAGGTTCACAAATAGAAGGACTGCTCCCGAGCGGTTCGAAGGTGGTTGTCGTCGAAGACCTCATATCCACAGGAATGAGCAGTCTCGCTGCTGTGTCTGCCCTCTATAAGGCCGGTGCAGACGTGCTCGGCATGGTGGCCATATTCTCGTATAATTTCAACCATGCCAGAAAGGCTTTCGAGAATGCGGATGTAGAGCTTACCACCCTCTCCAATTATGACACTCTCATCGGAGTGGCCCGTGAAACGGGATATGTGAAGGACGAGGATATGGAAATCTTGAAGGAGTGGAGATACTCTCCTTCAACCTGGGGCAGGGAGGAATAGCCATGGCTGTGGAAATAAACAGCAGGAAAGGCATTGTATCGAAGCCTCCCTACGAGCTTTACATGGCTTTTTCGGACATGAGGAATTTCGTCAATTTCCTTCCTGAGGACAAGAAGCAGGATGTAACTGCCGACTATGATTCGATTCATGCGGTCGTCCAGGGCTTCAATATCGGTGTGAAGGTCGTTGAACGGACTCCATATTCCAAAATCGTGTTCGAGGATGACGGTGCTCCTTTCAAGTTCAGCCTGACTCTCCATTTCGATGCGGCTCCGTCCGATCCCTACAAGACCGAGTTCAGCATAAGCATGGATGCGGAGCTGAATTTCATGATGAAGACAATTCTGGGATCCAAGATAAAGGGCGCACTTGACAAGGCGGTTGAAGGACTTGCGGCGATGTCTGAGGGCAGGATGCCAGAAGGTATTGATCCATCGATGTTCCCTCAGGGTTTTGACCCTTACAAGAACGGTTTCCATTCTTAGACAGCGGACGGAAACAATGTTGAAGGATAGTTTCAGGAAATATCTCGAAGAGGCGATAGGGAGCGACAACGCCCTTGTCGCTTTTTCGGCTTTTGACACACCTGCATCTGTGTCGGTCAGACTCAACCCGTTCAAGCCTTGCACGGGCGCAGGGGCTATGCGCGATGCGGGGAAGCCTGTGCCATGGAGCCCATTCGGAGTGATTCTGGACGAAAGGCCGGTCTTCACGCTCGACCCTCATTTTCACTGCGGTGCGTATTATGTGCAGGATTCATCCTCTATGTTCGTGGGTCATGTTTTCAGGCGCTTCCTGCCTGAACTTCCGCCCTCGCGTCCTTTGAGGGTACTTGATTTGTGTGCTGCTCCCGGGGGCAAGACCACCGACATCGCAGCTTCGCTCAGGCAAGCGTGCGGGGATTCGTTCATTCTGGTAGCGAATGAGGTAATGAAGCAGAGATGTTCCGTGCTTGCCGGCAATGTCGCAATCTGGGGTGATCCGAATGTGGTCGTGACGAATGGTGATCCGAAGGATTTTTCTTCGCTCGAGGGTTTCTTCGATGTTATTGTAGCTGATGTGCCGTGTTCGGGTGAGGGGATGTTCCGCAAGGATGCCGGTGCCGTGGAGCAGTGGTCCGAGGACAATGTGGCCATGTGTGCCGCACGGCAGAGGAGGATTGTGGCCGATGTCTGGAATTCATTGGCTGAGGGAGGGGTGTTCATTTATTCGACATGCACTTTCAACAGATATGAGAATGACTGCAATGCGCAGTGGATTGTTTCGGAGCTTGGGGCTGAGCCTCTGACGGCAGGACTCGGAGATGCGGCTGGCGGAGTCCTGGAGACTGAGTACGGATACAGTCTTGTGCCCGGTCTTGTGCCGGGGGAGGGACAGTATTGCGCTGCTTTCCGCAAGACTTCTTCATGTGGCGGGGCCTCGTGCATTTCGGGGGCAAGGCAGGGGAGGACTGTAGCCAAGGGGCTGCCTGTCAAGGCTTTTGACGGCTTGTTCTCCGTGCCGATGTCTTTCAGGACGAAGGGGCAGACCATAGTGGCCGTGCCAGGGGGGATAGACTCTCTGGTATCTGTCGTGGAGTCGTCGCTTCATACGGTTGCAGCGGGATGTGCCGTAGGGGTCATGAAGGGGGACAATCTTGTGCCGGATGCGGATCTGGCGCTTTCTTTGAAGCTGTCATCAGGGGCATTCCCGGTTGCAGAGCTTGACAGGAGCAAGGCGCTGGCGTTCCTGCACAGGGATTCCATCGTGCTGCCGGATGCGCCAAAGGGCTATGTGGCGGTTGCCCATGATTCGTTGCCGCTGGGGTTTGTGAAGAATCTCGGGACCCGGTGCAACAATCTCCTGCCTCAGGGCCGAAGAATCCGTATGGGTGTAAACCCGTAAGGCTGTTATTCCGAACGAATGTGAGGGATGTTTTTAAATTGTATGTAAATAAATTATTGATAATGAAAAAGATATTTCTGTTATCGGCCCTTTTGGCCATAGGAATCACGGCAGGGGCGCAGAACGAAAAATATGTACAGAGGTACAATACTCTCGTCTCGAAGCTCGGCCCTGCAGGAGTTGGAGTGGAGACGCTTCTCGACAACTGGGAGGCTGCCGATTCCACCGATGCAAGGGTGCATCTGGCCCGTTTCGATTTCTGGCTAACCAAATCAAGGACTGATGAAGTGGTCAAGAAGCCTGAAAAGAAATATCTCGGAATGTCACCTCTGCTTAGCCTGAAGGACTCGACGGGAGTGGACATCTATTATTATCAGGAACCATTCTACGATGATGAACTGTATGGCAATGCCATCAAATGCATAGACAAGGCAATCGCACTCGAGCCGGACAATCTCGGTTACAGGTTCGTCAAGGCCAATGCCTATATAGCATACGAGAAGGGCAGTCCCGACATGGCCCTTGTTTTCCTCCAGAATCTTGCAAATTCCTCGACACGCGTGGAATGGAAATACGAGGGGAACAAACTGGATGAGAATTTCTTTGCCGAGGCCATGCAGGAGTATTGCTATTCGTTCTATTCAATAGGCACACCTGCCGCCATGGAGGCATTCCGCAGCCTTTCGGAGACGATGACCGCCCTTTATCCTGACAATCCGGGATTTATGAACAATATCGGCGCATATTACCTTGTTGGAAAGAATGATTCAAAGAAAGCCCTCAAGCAGTATTCGAAGGTGCTGAAGAAATTCCCTGAAGACTACACCGCTGCAAAGAACTGCGCCATAATCACGCGCCGTGACAGGAATGTCAAGCAGGAAATCAAATATCTCCAGATGCTGGCCAAATGTGCTCCGGAGAATGAGCGGGAGGCGGCAAAAGCAAGAATCGCAGCTCTTGAAGCCAAGAAGTGATGGATGCCTCCAGGTTCATAGCCTCCCGTCTCAGATTCAAGGGAAGAATCGCGTCAGTGTCGATAGGCGTGAGCTTCCTTGTGATGATTGTGGCTGTGTCCATATCTTCCGGATTCAGACATGAAATACGGAGCGGAATTTCTTCCGTGGCAGGAGATGTCCAGCTGACCCCTCCGGACATGAATGTGCTCGACGAGGGATCTCCCATTGATGCTGAGCCATCGTATCTTCCATATATAAAGGAACTTGACTATGTGGAAAGAATTGATCCTGCCGTCTATCGTGCCGGAATTGTCAAGGCAGGGGAGAACATCCAGGGTGTGCTTTTCAAGGGGACGCCCGGCTTCCCGCGTGACACGGTGTCGATGCCGGTATCTGTGCCTTCAAGGTTTTCAGATATCACGGGGCTTGGCGTAGGTGACGATGTGACTGCATATTTCGTTGGCCAGAAGGTCAAGGCAAGGAAGTTCAGGATAACCCAGGTGCATGAGTCCATGGTCCAGGCCGATGACAGGCTTGTGCTTCTTGTGCCGATGAAGGACATGCAGAGGCTGAACGGCTGGAGCGAGTCGGAAGTGTCCGCCATGGAGATAATGCTTGTTCCGTCCCACAGGGATGAACAGTCCATAAAGGAGGCTGCAAGGCACATCGGTTCCATCGTGAACGGTTATTCTTCCGAAAGCGAGCATCCGGTAATAGCATCTTCGGCCATCTCCAGATATCCGCAGCTTTTCGACTGGCTGTCTCTCATAGACTTCAATGTCCTGTTCATACTTGTTCTCATGACCATTGTCGCCGGGGTGAACATGATTTCAGGACTGCTGATTATGCTTTTCGAACACATATCGACCATAGGTCTTCTGAAGGCTCTAGGAATGACGGACAAAGCAATAGCCAGGGTGTTCCTGTCATGCTCCGCTTCCGCTGTGCTTAAGGGAATGGCGGCAGGTAACATCCTGGCTCTGCTGTTCTGTCTGATTCAGGGCACGACACATGTCCTTCGGTTGAATCCGGAGAACTATTTTGTGTCTTATGTGCCTGTGAATCCCGATTTAGGGTTGATTGTAGCGGCTGATGCCGCAGCATTTGCAGCTATTATGCTGCTTCTTCTTATACCGTGCCTTTTCGTTGCGAGGGTAGATCCGGCGGACACGGTACGATACTCCTGATTGTTCTGTCAGGCTGCAGGATTGATGGCGCAGAATGCGTCATAGATTGCAAGTACGCTGTCCACATAGGCTATTGTCTCATAGCCCTGGAATTTTCCGAACTTGACTGATTCCTGCTGGAGGATAGAATCCTCTCTCATCATCGGGATGATGTTTACCACATCGTCCCATCTGCGGCTGTCCACACTCATGGCTTCTGCGAGGTTGCGGCAGTCTGCAATCCTTCCTTCACCTGCATTGTAGGCGGCGAGGGTGAATTTGACCAGTTCCTCACCTTCTATTCCGCATTTGCGGAACATTTCCTGAAGCCTTTTCAGATGTGATACTCCTGCGATGATGTTCTGTTCAGGGTCGAGCAGGTTGTCTATTCCATAATGCTTTCCGGTCTGAGGCATCACCTGCATCAGTCCGGTGGCTCCTCTGCCAGACCTGACTCCTATGCAGAACTTGGATTCCTGATACAATACGGCGGCAAGCATCCTCCAGTCCCATCCGAGAGTGGATGCATATTTCTTGATAAGCTGGTCGTACGGGCTCAAAGTTCTCGAACGGACACCGTCCGATGCCCTATTGAACGGGTTGTATGAGCAGAAGAATCTTTTCTGCAATGATGTGTAATCCTCCGATTCGGTGAAATGGCTGAGCCAAGAGTTCACCTGGCGGAGTCCGACAGGATTCTCAACGGAGAGCGCCCATACGGAGCGGCCTCCCATCTCCCTTGAAACCATGATATCATCCTGATTGGCAATGCCTTCGGAAGATGTCTTGATAACTATGTCAACTTTTCCCATCCTGAGGGAATCGATATAGTCTGTGCCTCTGTTTCCGGCAACTATGCGGATTCCGCATTTGTTGTCCCTGGCAAATTTCTCGAGGATTTCATAGTTCAATCCTGTCTCTGCGCCGTACAGCTCATCTCCAAGCTCAATGGCGCATACAATGTCCTTGCCTGCAAAAGCGTCGAGGTTGCTTGCTCCGCTGACATTCTCGACCCTTTCGCAAATCGGGCCTATGCAGATGACAAGCATTGATGCAAGGACAATTCTGAGTTTTCTTTTCGTCTTTTCCTTTAATCTCATCTTGTAGTCTTTGACATGCTTCTGCCTCTCCCTGCGGACATGCCGCCTGGCAGGCCGGCTCCATCTCTGCCCCCTCGCGAGGCTCCAGAAGCCGAAGCATTGGTTGATCTTCCCGGCAGAATGTAGAACGGCCAGGATATTCCCACCTTCAGTGCCCTTTGCGGGGCGATATAGCCGTCAGCGGAGAAATAGTCCGCAGACTTGTTCGGCCAGCCCATGTTCACATTCACGACCTTGACGAAGATGCTTGCGCGTTTCCATTGCACATTCACGAAAACATCGATGTATGGACAGTTTCCGTATTTGTTCTGCGTCTGGTTGTGGAACACCCCGAGTACAGGATTGTACGCCGGGGCATACCATTTTGTCGTGAAAGTTCCATTGGCTCCTATCTGCATCTGCATCACGTTTTTAACGACATCAAACTGCAGATAGTACCTGAGGTTGAGGGCAAGCATAGGCAATGGCAGCACATCCTTTTTTGAGGACAGCTGGAACAGTACCTGATTGTCCAGATGGAATTTCCAGATCTTGAAATTCTTCATGACCGATGCGGTCATCACGCTCATAGGCGTGTTATTCTGCCGTACGATACCTTCGGTATCATAGTAGATGTTTCCGCTCAGCAATCCATATCCGAAGAATGCAGACAGATTCCACCTCGGAATCGTGAGGGAGGCCTGGACCTTTGTCACGGATATCTTGCTGAAGTCGTTGTCCCATTTGAAATGGTTGGTGTAAAGGTGCTGCTCGTAGTAATCCGGTTCCTTGAGGCTGGTCTCGAAATGAGCATCGATCCTGAGCGGGCTTGTCCTGTCCCTTCTGAAAGGGTAGGCGCTGAACGAGAGGTTTCCGGACACAAGGAAATCATTGATTTCATAACCGAGGAAATTGTATTTCCCCATTGCGTCCCAGCTCAGGTATTTCTTGTACTGGCCCTGGGCTCCGGCATAGAGATACACCGAATTCATAGTCACATTCTTCCTGCCCCCGAGATACTTGTCGGGGCTGAATGAGTAGTAGCTGGCAAGTTTGTCTCCGATTCCCACATCCACCTTGGATATGATGAAATCGCTCGACCAAGGCTGCAGGCGCACGAATATCCTGTTTTCCAGCCTCATGACACGAAGCGAATCCGCGCTCGTCGTCGGATGGAGATAGAACCTGTCATTATAGAAGCCGCGTCCGACAGCATCCGATGTGGATATGTTGTCTTCGTATTTCTTGCGGAACACAGAATATTCGCTGCTGTGTCCGATGATTGCCGACGTAATGTTCCTGTCGAGGGTGTCAGCCCTCATAGCCGGCTTCGCGTCTTCTTTTTCCTGTGCCAACAATGCCTCGATGGCGAGGGAGTCTCCGGACGCCATGATGCTGTCCCTCACAGCTTCCTGGCGCAGGCGTTCCTTCCTGCCTTTGAGATTGTTGATGAACGAGAACGGGATGCGGTATGACTGGTCGAGGTAAATCGTGTTCTTCTTCAGAAGATTGCTCGCGTTCGACAGGCGCACTGCGATTTCCCTTGCATCCACGGTGGTATCCCTGATCATTGAGTTGTCCACGATACCTCCGTTCTCGTTCTTGTCAATTTTATGATATATGTAACCTGCGTGCATTAGGTATTTCTTCCCCATGTAGTTGGTGGCGGCCACGAATGTCCTGTTGTTCACATTCTCCTTGCTGAGTATTCCGTTGCCTCCGAACCTGTGGAATTCAAGGGTGACATTCAGCCCCGGGGTGATGTTCTGTGTGGTCAGGACCTTTACGTTCGACTCTTCCTTCTCCCTGTTTGCAAACAGGGTTCCCCAATATGCGAGTTCCGTGTACGGGGTCTTTGTGTTGAAGTTCCTGAGTGTCTCCGGGGAGTAGTTGTAGCACCTGTAAGGTGTATAGAATACGGCGTTGTCCTCCGAATCTCTCTTGAAATAGTCGTAAGTCTGGACCGGGGATCCTATCACACCGAGATAGGTGGCATTGACGTCCGTCTTGAAGAAAGGATATTCGTGGAAATGATAATTGTATGTCGTATCCTGCTTCTCAAGCCGTATGTCGTTGACATAGGTATTGTTGGTCCACATTATCAGCCTCTTGTACTGCAATGAGTCCGGCAGGACAAAGGTCTCGAGGATTCTTGGGGTCGCTTCCGTTATGCTGTCCTTGACTGCCTTGATGCTGTCCTTTATCTCAAGTTTCCTTGTCATTGCGGCAATCTTTGCCGGAAGGGCCTGCTCGTAGTCGTATTTCTTCCTCTCCCTTTTGCTGAGGGAGTTGTACCATGCGTTGAACTTCGCTACTGCCACATCTGTCGAGTCCTTTATATATAAGGAGTCGAGTTTGTGCAGCTCGAGGGTGTCGCCGGCGCTGATGAGTGAATCACGCACCTGGACCCTTGTGGTGGAGTCCTTTATGGCGATGTAGTATTTGAATTTGAAAGGGTCGGTGTATTGCAGGGAGTCGGGAATCCGGATCGTGTCTTTCGGGTTGATGAACAATGTGTCGGAGACTTCCGTGCTGTCAGGGAATGCAATGGCAGAGCTGTCGTTCCCGGTCATCATGAGGCTGTCGGCGGATACCGTCGTTTCGGACATGAATACGGAATCCAGAGGCAGAGAACCAGCTGTCGCGCTGTCTGTCTGTCCAGAAAGGTGCAGTGAGTCTGCCGTCCCGGCAAGTCCTCTTATTCTTCCGATATCTATGCCGAATGTCTGTACGGCGGCTGCTCCCACGAGCAGCATTGGCACCCATATTTTTGCCAAATAATTCCTCATAAAACTCGGCAAAGGTAGTAATTATTAGGCAAATGTCCAAATCGGGGTCTGTGGACCCTCCCGAACCTATTCTATGGATATGCCTTCGGCCTTCATGGCGGCAAGGGCTTCCTTGTGCCCCTGCAGGTCCACATAGGCTAAGGCTTTCTCCAGGAGATGCACCTTGAAACCGGCTTTCAGAAGGTCCTCGCAAGTGTTCCTTACGCAATATTCTGTGGCAATTCCGGCTACAAAAACATCTTCCGTGTCGAGCAGACCGAGGATTTCACCGAGAGACTGGCCTGCGCTGTTCTTGCCCTCGAACCCTGAATACTGCTCGCAGGCCTTGTCGCATCCCTTGTCGAATGTCAGCTCATCCACGACAAAAGGCAGGAGG
Source organism: Candidatus Cryptobacteroides sp. (assembly GCA_051870095.1). Lineage (GTDB taxonomy): Bacteria > Bacteroidota > Bacteroidia > Bacteroidales > UBA932 > Cryptobacteroides. Next base: position 38,053 of record JBJEBN010000074.1, read on the forward strand.
TCCTTGTGGATTTCTCCTCCCCTGGTCCCTGCCACGCAGTGCGGAGGCCATATTCCACCCTCGCTCTTGAATGAACTGTGGTCGGCCGGGTGATGGTCGCGTATGAACAGGACCGGAAATGTGTCAAGTATCTCGTTCTCGCTTCCTTCGGCAGATGCGCGTGATTCCATGAACTTGACGGTCTCCTTCACTGCATTCTCGGAGTTGAGGCAGGCGAGGCTGCCGTCTATGAAGTCGTAGAGCATGTCCACTACGACGAGTGCGCTGTTTGTCATATCGTGAAATTGTTGATTTCCTGTACCAGACGGTTTATGATGCTCATTTTCATGTTGTAAAGGTCGTCGGAAATGTCAACCTTGTAGTAGTGAGGGTTGATCAGACGCCTCTCGCTCGGGCTGAAATGATTGAGTGTGTCGTTGTAATAGGCCTTCTTTTCTGCCAGGGTGTGTACAGGAACACATCTTTCGCCGTTGCTGATGACTTTATGCTGGAGAGGCTGGGCGGTGTATTCACCGACCTCGAATGTCTTGTACTTGTATCTGTCGTATTCGTCGCAGACGGTGAATGTCTCTCCGGCCTCAATCTTTTGGCACAGGCTGTCTCCGCGCAGGCAGGTTACATCCACTTTGAAGATTTCTCCCTTGACCGGATCGTTCTTCATAATCCTCCAGGTGATCTGAAATCCCGGGTTGATGAGCTTAATCTTGTCTTCTGACCTTTTCAGCACAGCAGTCCCGTCTATCTGCACGAGTTTGTACACGTTTCCGAAGCATGGGGCTGCCTTGCTGGTCGCGATGGCGTCGCCCACTCCATAAGAGTCGATGCAGGCTCCCTGTCTCTCCAGGTCAGTGATTAGGTATTCATCCAATGAATTGGTAGCAAATATCTTGCATTTCCTGAAACCGTTTTCGTCAAGAATCCTTCTGCACTCCGTGGAGAGATATGCGAGGTCACCGCTGTCGAGCCTGACTCCATAGCCGAAGGCATAGCTGTCGTCGATTCCGTTCTCCTTGTATGCCCTCATGGCATTGAGGATTCCGCATCTGAGGGTGTCGTATGTGTCAATCAGGAGAATGAGGGGCTCGTTCCTGTGTGTCTTTATATAGGTGTCAAATGCTTCGTGCTCGCCCTCCACGCTGCATCCGAATGAGGTTACATAGCTATGAGCCATAGTGCCTGTAGATCCGCAACCGAACATGACCCCGGTGAGGATGTTGGAGGTGTTGCTGCATCCGGCGATGATGGCTGCCTTGGCTCCGTAAGTGGCAGCCCACGGGCCGTGCGCCCTGCGTGAGCCGAATTCGCTGACAGGACGGTTGGTGGCCCTGCACACGCGGGAGGCCTTCGTCGCGACTGCCATCTGGTGGTTCATTATGCAGAGCATCGGGGTTTCAAGAACCTGAGCCTCGATAAGGGGGCCTTCTACAATGATGACCGGCTCGTTCGGGAATGCAATCTCTCCCTCCCTCATCGCATAGACATTTCCGGTGAATTTCATGGCGCTGAGATAACCCCTGAAATCCTTGTATTCTTCTCCCGGAAGGAATTTCTCGAAGAATTCCGGATCCATGTTGCCGAGGTTCTGCACCATCTCGATCACTTCGTCGGTGCCGCTGACAACAGCCCAGTTGTTGTTTTCCGGAGCTTTTCTGTAAAACAGATTGAATACGGCAATGCGGTCTTTCATACCGTTGTCGTAGAAGGACTTTCCCATCGTGTACTGGTACTTGTCCGAGCAATATGCATGGTTCAACATCGTGTTCTGATTATAAACAAGATGCAAACTTACATAAAAACTTTCGATTTTACGCCGATAGGATGAAAATCAGGGCTTTTCCCCGATGATTTCTTCCAATGAGGACAAATTGTAGTCCATCGTGGTGAAAAATTGTGGCTTTCCGGAGGGGCAATATCACAAATCTGTACCTTTAAAGGTTGACAATTCTGTGGTAGAATCCTCATAAACATTGACACCGGTGATGATTTTCTTTGAAGCCGTTCCGTCTGAACCATTCAGGATTTCATAAACGATATCGTATTTCCCGACGCGGAGAGGAATCGTTATGATCTCGTTCTTGCGGTAGATCCTGGAATCGGAATAGTACGGTTCTTTTGCCGTCGTGTACTCTCCGGTCCTGTAAACACTCAAACCGCTAAGAGTATAACTGTCATCAAAGATGGCAAAAGTCAATTTTATGTCTCCTGACGGAATCCTGTTTATGGCAGGCATGTTGAATTCTGCAGTCATGTCCTTGTGCTGATATAACGCTCTTCCCTTGAAAATGGCCCTGCCATAAGTATTTACAATCTTACCATTATATGCCGCCTTGTAAGTCGGCTTGACGGTGGCCCTCATCTTCATGTTGCCGAAATCATTGTCATTTGCACAATAATATCCCTTCTTGAGATGCCATACCCAGCTGAAGGCAATATATTGATCTTTTCTGAAAACGGAGGGAATATCTGATGTCTTGTAACCGCCTGTGTCGTTGTTTGTCTTGAAAGAATAACTAACGGATTGCGTTCCCACGCCTGTTGTCCGGAGTACAGTCTGGTCTGGAATGTTCTGGGTGGCACTGCTTTCATACTTGTATCCGAATGAAAAGGATCCCAACAGGGCATTGATCCATGAAAGGGCATCACTGAGCTTCTCCTTTTTTGCAGGACCAAATGTCACTTTCAGGTCAAGGGAAAAGGTTGAGCCTTTCTTGTAGGTCGTGGAACCGATTGTGGTGGACGGCTCCGGCCATACGAGAAACTCGACCTCATCGGCATTCATGGGTTTACCTTCCGGAGAAAGCAATTCAAACTCCAGATTGTATTCAGATGGATACCATCCGCATATCTTCACATCCCTGTCGGCCCTTTCAGCATAGATTAAAGCATTGTGGCTCAGCATATATCCTTCCACACAATAGTAGTCTCCGGAGGTATAGTCATTCCCGAAGGCATAGAGCGGAAACACCTGCAGATACAGGTCAAAGGCCTCCGGTGATTCGACCCCGGGCGAACGGACCTCAAAGAGATGTCCGTCCACCTTCCTGTGGTCAAGTACCTGTTCCGGGATGCTGATGTCATAAGACTTACTGAACATCAGAACGTTGGAGGGATCCAGATCAGGAACTGCAACAGGCATGTTGACAGGAGGGTCAACATCCTCCAGAGGCCCTTCGCAAGACAGCTCACAGGTACAAAGTATCGACAAAGCAAGCAGCCGCGTCAGATTTATGATCGGAAACCGTCTCATTCTCACTTGTCATTTGCCGACTGTTTATAAGTGGTTTTGGCATTTTTGATGTCAATACCCGTAATGGAATAATTCTTTTTTGCTCCGGTCCGGCCATTCATGATGTCATATGTGACTTTATAAGTTCCTACAGGAATCTGGAAACTCAGATGTTCGTTTTTAGGATATGCAGCAAGGGCGGAATCCACGGCAACACCGGCATTGTCCAACACCCAGACGTCACTAACATAAGTCGAGTCGGAAGTGGTACACATGAAGTCGAGAACACCCATCTGGCGCCTGTCCGGAGGCGTAATCTCAAATGTCCATGTTCTTTTGTCTTCAGGAAGAAGGTGTATGTTATGTCTGTAATGTCCTTCAGCCCACCATGAAGTATGCCGGTACATGTAGCCATAGAGTGGATCAATGTTGAAACTGAATTTGAACTTGGTCGAACTGTCGTCGTCAGACAGGCCGGTCACATGCCAGCACCAGCTGCTCAGACAATCCTGGTCACCTCTGGCAAGAAGAGGTACAGCCTTGTTTACATTGTCATTCTGAGCGAAATTGACACACATGTAATGGTATTCGACCTTGGACTTGTCGGTTTCCTGGTCGATAATCATGTCCGTCATGCTCTTGGTAACGCTGTTGCTCCATGAAAAGGATCCGCCGACCGTGAGAGTTCCTGACGGCTTGCCTCCTACAGCTCCTCCCTGTCCTGTAATATTCAATGTGGAAGACTGTGAGGATGTGTAGCTCGACGAACCTGATGTCGGGCCGGGTGAAGGACGGTTATTGTATAGGAAGTCAGCCGTATTGCTGCTTTTTAAACCGGTTATGTCCGCCGTCCATGCTATATCCTCGCTGTAGAATGCGTGCGCATAGGTCCAGATCGCGCCGTGTTTTTTCTTGTAGGTATCGAAGAGAGCACCGTTCTTGGAAACTACGGATATGGTTACGAAATAATAGTCTCCGGAATCCTTGCCGTTCTCCTCGTATGCATAAAGAGGGGTAATGGTAATTGTCACGTTGATTTCGGACTCCCTGGATATGTAGTCAGGCTTCGATGAACCGATCTTGCACAACTTGTATTTGTCGGCACCGACGGGAAAGGTCATCGTCATCCTTTGTGTAAATTTCTTGTCGGAGATGAATTCGGAAAGTATTCCATTGAACTCGGCATATCCTGATGCATTGGAAGTTTCCTCAGGCAGGGAATTCTCATTAATCCATTCGAAGAAGGATGTCATTCTGGTGTTGAGGAACCCGGTGTCAGCTACAATGTCCTCCAGTCCGACATTTTCCTTCAGATTTTCATCTGATGCCGTTGCACTCCCGTCTTCTTCAACTTCAATGTCAGCGAGATACTCGTCAAGTGCCGCCGGATCATGAAGGCAGAAACATGAATAACCACAAACTCCTATCAGAAGCGGAGCCGTTTTTTCTGATGGCAGAAGCAGCAGCGGGGCATTGCATTTTGACCAGAATGCTGCATGGGAGTCATGTTCAGGCTCGACTTCCACAATGATTTTGCCTTCATTCCACGCCTTCATCAGAAGTTTATCGTACATGGATAAATCCGATGATTTAACGATTATGATTCGTGCCTGATCTGCATCTGAAGTTATATTGCCCAGACTCTCACGAAGAGCGGAATCTATATCCTGGGGAATGGCGC
>JBJEBN010000075.1:0-10578 GCA_051870095.1 Candidatus Cryptobacteroides sp.
TTTCATATGTCGAAGAGTCATAGTGTCAGGTTGCTGTCGATGAGGGCGTTGAGACGGCGGACAGTGTCGCCGGTGCAAAGGCCGTCAGGAGCCGTATTCATGCAGTAGTCAACCAGACGGTCAACAGTGGATGTCGCCACATGCATACGTGTGTCGGAAGATGCGTAATAGATGAATACCTTGCCGTCCTCGTCTGCTATCCAGCCGTTTGTGAAGAGGACATTCATCACATCGCCGATGTATTCCTCCCCTTCAGGAACCATGAAGAATCCGGCAGGGTCGGCAATCACCTTCGTAGGGTCCTCCAGTGAGGTCATATACATATAGAGGACATAACGGAGTCCCGAAGCGCAGCCGCGTACTCCGTGGGCAAGGTGGAGCCAGCCTTTGGATGTCCTGATAGGATGAGGTCCCTCCCCGTTCTTGACTTCCTTGATGGTGTGGTAGAAACGGCTGTTGATGATTTTCTCCTCGGTCACCACGGCATTCTCCATCGAATCCACGAGGGCCCAGCCTATGCCGCCGCCGTTCCCTGCGTCTATGAATCCGTCCTGAGGGCGGGTGTAGAGGGCATATTTCCCGTTCACGAACTCAGGATGCAGCACCACGTTGCGCTGCTGTGACTTGCTCTTCAGGTCCGGAAGCCTTTCCCAGTTCACAAGGTCCTTGGTACGGGCTATGCCTGCGGCTGCAACTGCAGAAGAGAGGTCGCCAGGTGCAGCGGAAGGGTCTTTGCGCTCCACACAGAAGATACCGTAGATCCAGCCGTCCTCGTGTGCCGTAAGGCGCATGTCATATACATTGGTTGCCGGCTCGCCATACTCAGGCATCGTTATCGGATGGTCCCAGAAGCGGAAGTTGTCAACTCCGTTGGGACTCTCGGCAACCGCGAAGAAGGATTTGCGGTCGGCAGCCTCGACACGGACTACAAGGACATATTTGCCGTTCCATTTGATTGCTCCACTGTTCAGTGCTGCATGGATGCCGAAACGCTCCATCAGGTATGGGTTTGTTTCCGGGTTGAGGTCGTAACGCCAGAATAGCGGGGCATGGTCGCCCGTCAGTATCGGATTTTTGTAACGTTCATACACACCGTTGCCTTCAACAGGCTCGTTCTTTCTTGTTATGAGGGCTTCGTGCTGGGACTTCAGCCACTCAAGACGCTGCTGGTAGTTCATAGTTTGGTTTTATTGTTATTATTCATTTTTCCTTATTATAGATCCCTCGGCTCCGCTCGGGATGACAGTCCTGCCATCTTAACCAATGCATCCGCGACATTCTTTGTCATCTCGACCAAGGCATCCGCGACATTCTTTGTCATCTCGACCAAGGCATCCGCGACATTCTTTGTCATTCCGGCCAAGGCATTCTCAACATTCCTGTCATCTCGACCAAGGCCGGAGGCCGCGTGGAGAGATCTAATCAATCATCCCGACGCCCGGAAGGGATGCGAATACGGTGAAATCGTCGGCGGAAACCTGTCCCGGGAACGGAGCGTAGAAATGCGTCTCCTTGTCACAGGCATTGCGCCAGGTCAGGACATAAGCCACAGGATAATCCACAATGGCCTGATAAAGAGTCTCCGTCCACCAGTCAGCCTGAGGAATCCCCTCATATCCTGCCTCCGTGACAGCCAGCATCTTGCCGTGCTCCACGCCGACCTTCTCCATTATGTCAAGGGCGCCCGTCAGTTCGTCGATGAAGCTTTCCGCAGAGCCGTACTGGTAGCAGTCCACGCCTATCATATCCACCATATCGTCGCCAGGCCATCTCTCCATATATATTTCCTCTGTCACGCCACCTGCACCCGGAGAATAAGACCAGATCAGGTTGTGAAGTCCGCGCTCGTTGCAGAGATAGTCGAAAGTCATTTTCCAAAGGGCCTTGTACTCATCCACGGTACACAGGTCGCGGCCCCACCAGAACCAGCTTCCCGTATGCTCGTGCCATGGACGGAACACCAGAGGAACTAACTGGCCGTCAGGGGTCTTGAAAGACTCCAGGTAGTCTGCCACGAGAGAGAGCCAGCCCATGAAGAGTTCGTGTCTGACACCTCCGTCGAGAACCGATGCAACGACTTCCTTGGAAGACACATCCCAGGCATCGCCACCGGTCAGAGGGTTGCGCGGATGCCATGAAAAGGTCACGATACCTCCCCTGAGGTGGTGTGTGACGGCGGATGCACGCATCAGGGTGAAATGATTGTTGTCGAGATTCATTGCCGCACCTGTCTCTATGCCTCCGAGGTCGAGTCCGTAAACTGCGGGATATACGCCGCAGACTTCCTTGACATCGGAACGGAGGAACTCAGTCTCGTCCTCGTCGATCTTCCAGGTATGACCATACATCAGGTCGTCCTGATGGCCGTACAATATCACTCCTTTGTCGATGGTTTCCTGAAGGCGGTCCATCAGTGCGGATGCACCTTCATCGAAACGGCTTTCCTGCGGAGTGCAGGCTGCGGCGAGTATCAATGCCGTGGTTAAAATTGCTGTCGGTTTCATTGTCTATACTTTATAATTCTATCGTAACCTCGTGATGCCCCGGCTCATATGGCAGGAAAACGGATTTTCCGGAGCAGGTGTTGCGGACCGTGATGTCATATACGGCGTCACGGAACACCCTGTGGACCTTGTACTCCCCAATCGATGCAGGCAGGCACGGGCAAACCGTGATTCCGTCATATTCAGGCCTTATGCCCAGCAGATATTCCGAAACGGTGAGCCAGTTCCACGCCGCCGTGCCGGTAAGCCAGCTGTTCTTCCCCTCGCCAGGCTTGAAGGCATCCTTGCCCGCAACCATCTGGCAATATACATATGGCTCGACCTTGTGAAGCGTCTGGTCCTTGATGAAGGCCGGTGATATCTTGCAATAATGCTCCCACGCATCCTCCCTGCGCCCTGCAAGGGCCTCACCCACAATCACCCACGGATTGTTGTGGCAGAAGATACCGGCATTTTCCTTATAGCCCTGCGGATATGACGAAATCTCCCCATAATCCTTCACATATTTCGTGAACGCCGGATTATTCAGCACTATACCATGCTCACTGTCAAGCCTTTCCTTCACGCTGTCAAGAGCCTTGTCGCACATCCCCTTTCCGGCACCGATACGCGCCATCGTACACCAGCCCTGGCTCTCGATGAATATCTTTCCTTCCTCATTCTCCTTCGAACCCACCTTGCGGCCATAGTAATCATATGCCCTGAGGAACCATTCTCCGTCCCATCCATATTCCTCCACGGCCTTTTCCATAGCCTCGACAGAGGCGGCTACCTGCGAAGAATCCATCCCGAGACGGTCCAGGAGCTGCACGAAATCCTTTCCCACGACCACATACAGACCGGCAATCATCAGGGATTCAGCCTTCGAGCCTTCAGTCTTGTTCTCCGTTGTCTGGAAAGACTCGTCAGGATTGTCGGAGAAGCAGTTCAGGTTCAGGCAGTCGTTCCAGTCGGCGCGCCCGATCAGAGGCAGGCCGTGAGGACCGAGATTGTTGCCCGTGTAGCCGAAACTTATGCGCAGGTGCTCCAGGAGTGTCTTCTCGCTTCCGGGTACATTGTCGAAAGGCACCATCTCGTCGAGAATGGAGTAATCGCCCGTCTCCTTCAGATATGCGAATGTTCCGAACAGAAGCCAGAGAGGGTCGTCGTTGAAGCCTCCGCCGATGCCGTCGTTGCCCCTCTTGGTAAGAGGCTGGTACTGATGGTAGCATCCTCCGTCAGGGAACTGGGTGGCTGCAATGTCGAGGATACGCTCGCGAGCCCTTTCAGGAATCTGGTGGACGAATCCCACGAGGTCCTGGTTGGAGTCCCTGAATCCCATTCCGCGTCCGATTCCGCTTTCAAAGAATGAAGCAGAACGGGACATGTTGAATGTCACCATACATTGGTACTGGTTCCATATGTTCACCATCCTGTCAAGTTCAGGGACAGGGGAAGATACGCTGAAATTGCCGAGGATACCGTCCCAGTATGTCTTGAGGGAGGCAAATGCCTCGTCCACCTTCTGCGGAGTGTCGAAACGCCCGAGGATTTCATAAGCCTTCGACTTGTCGATGATCGCCGAGCAGGAATTGACCTCGGTGCCGCGCGGTGCGATGAATTTCCCGTCCTGAGGGTTCTCCACATATCCGAGCACGAAGACAAGTTCACGGACCTCACCAGGGGCAAGGCTGACCTTCAGGCAATGTGAAGCGACAGGACTCCAGCCGTGTGCGACGCTCTGACGGGAACGGCCTTCGAGTACGGCCTCAGGGGCGTCGAATCCGTTGTACAATCCCATGAAACTCTCCCTGTCAGTGTCATATCCGTCAATCGGCACATTCACGCCATAGAATGCGAAATGGTCGCGCCTCTCGCGGTATTCGGTCTTGTGATATATCACGCTGCCCTCGATCTCCACCTCTCCGGTAGAGAGATTCCTCTGGAAATTCTCCATATCGGTCTGGGCATTCCACAGGCACCATTCCACAAAGGAGAAGAGGGTGAAATCCTTGCGGGAAGACGATTCATTGGTTATGGTCACTTTCTGCACCTCGCAGCGGCAACCCTGAGGAACGAAGAACAGTTCGCTGATTTTCAGGCCGTTCTTGCTTCCAGTGATTCGGGTGTAACCCATTCCGTGGCGACATTCATAGAAATCGAGGGGAGTCTTGCAGGGTTTCCATCCCGGACTCCAGACGATGCCGCCGTCATTGACATAGAAATATCTTCCTCCGTCATCGGCAGGGACGCTGTTGTACCTGTAACGGGTTATACGGCGGAATTTGGCATCCTTGCAGAAGCAGTAGCCGCCCGCAGTCGCAGATATGAGGGAGAAGAAGTCTTCGGTGCCGAGATAGTTTATCCACGGCCATGGCAGGGCCGGGTCGGTTATCACGAACTCTCGCGCAGTGTCGTCAAAATGTCCGTATGTCTTGGTATTCATTATTATCAAGGTTTAGGTTGTTTCAGATATCTCGACTCCCTTTGGTCGCTCGATATGACAGTATTATCATCTCGACTCCCTTTGGTCGCTCGATATGACAGTATTGTCATCTCGACCGAGGCCGCAGGACGAGCGGAGAGATCTCTACCGAGGAGCATTGTCATATACTGATTTCAGGGTATAGGATTGTGTGGCCGTATTGAAGGCCTTGTACATTATGTCGATGATCGGCTTGGAATCATTGATATAGTCTCCGTCGGCATGGCCTATGAACCCGAAGGACTCGTTGCCGGTTCCTGTGGCCCCGTTGTCCCATACCACAGGAGTCAGGCCATAATCCTTGGCGGCCTTGTAAACGAACTCGAACCAATATTTCTGGAAAGCCTTTGCACGGTCATCGGCTCTGTTCACGGCCCCGCATTCACCCAAATACACCGGTATATTGTTGTCTATATATTTCTCTTTCAGCATCTTGAAAGTCGCGAGGACATTTGTTTCGCTGTGGTTCGGGTCTTTCTTGCCGACAGTGCCCGTATGGCCCCATTCCGTATATGCGGAATTCTGGCCGAGGGCATAGCCTGACGGGTCATAATAATGGACGGACACGATCAGCCTGCCGGATGCAGTGTCCGTCGGAAGCGTCAGGTAACTGACAGTGAGGGAAGGGTCGGCGGTATAACCGAGAACGGAGAGGTATCTGTCGGCATTGTTTCCGCCCGTCGAACGGACAGTCGTGACGAATGCCTGTGCAAGTTCATTGATTACAGCATATTGCTTTCCTCCGTCGGTGCGGTTGTCTCCCCAGCCCCAGCTTCCGTCCTGAAGCTCGTTGTAGGCCTCGAAGATGAGCCAGTCGCCTTCATCGGCAAACTTCCTGGCAATCTGTTCCCAGACAGCCTTGTATCTTGCCATCATCTCATCCTTGTAGGCAGCATCCTTCGCAGCCTTGTGAACGCAGAGCCATCCGTCGGAAGGGCTGTCGTCGTGGTGCATGTTCACGATGGCGTTCAGCCCTGCCGTCCTTGCATAGCCGGCAATCTCCGCCACCCTGTCGAGCCATGCCGCCTCGATGGCATAGTCAGGAGCATCGCCTATATGTCCCATCCAGGTCACAGGGATACGGACTGTCGAGAAGCCTTTGGCCTTCAGGCCGTCCATTGTCGCCTGAGTGCATTTCGGATTGCCCCAGAAAGTCTCTCCGGACACCCCGTTGACCATCGCGTCCATCTGGTTGCCGAGGTTCCATCCATATCCGAGCCTGGCAGCCATCGCCACGGCATCGTTGGACGGGAGTGCAGGTGCGTCGAGGAAAGAGAAGTCCTCAACGGCAGCCTCCTGATTGACTGTCAGATATTTTTTCTGATCGTCACATACGATGGAAAACTGGATTGTCCTTGGCTCATATACGTCGTTTGCATCCACCTTGACTGTCAATTCGCAGGAATTGTCCGTCACGGCCGAGGCTGATACTCCGCACCAGTCGCAAGTTCCCACGATATATGGTTTCACGCTGCATCGGGCAATCACCTGGTATTCTCCTTCGGCTGCGGAAACATCCAAGGTTTCCGGAGAGATGGACAAATCCACATCGTCCGGAACAGGATTATCCTTGCTTTGACATGAAACGGTCATTGCCAGAGCAGCAACAAGCAACGAAATTTTTCTCATAAGCATCATTTGTACAAATCTTCAGGAAGTTCATCAAGCCCCACTACGTCAGGGCATCCCCAGCTTGCCTTCCACCATGCAATGTCGGCATGGATATGGGCATATCCTTCTGTAAGGTCATTGTCATAGTCATACCACGGCATGAAATAGAGCCATTGCGCCCCGGCGCTCCATTGTGCAGCCATTGACGGCACTCCACCGTGCTCCGACAAGGCAATCATCTTATCAGGATAAAGTTCCTGCAGAAGCGTGAAGTTGGCAGCCACGGAAGATGCAGAGGAAACATTGTATATATCCCTGCCGACAATATCGACATATTCATCACCGGGATAGAACGGGGAATCGATGTCACCCTGCGAGGAAGTCTGACTGGTCCACACCCATATAAGGTTGTCCAAGCCGGCGGCCTTGAAATAGTCGAACATATATCTCCACAGGCGCACATAGGTCTCGGCTCCGTCCAAACCCCACCAGAACCATGCTCCGGAGTGGTATGTATAGGTGTTGCCGGCAGCCTCGTGAAGAGGTCTCCATACCACAGGAATACCCTCAGCCTGCAGGAGTTTCAGGTATCCGGCTATCTTCTCCAGGTCCGCGTCCGCCGTCCGCTTTTCCCATGTTCCGTCCTTGAAGATGTTGGCAGGACGGAAAGCCGTACCAGTGGTTCCGTTTCCAGGAGTGCAGGTATAGTCTGACGAGCCGTCAGCATATGGTACATTCCAATGCCAGCAGGCGCTGACGATTCCGCCCTTGTTGAACCATGTCCTGACCGGAGTTATGTCGGAATAGTCGATCCAGTTGGCCGGAGAGGCGAACAGATGGATATAATCGAATGTCGCCATTGCAGGGTATTTCCCTGTCCACTTGTTTATCCAGTCGGCCTCGACCGTGTTCCAGTTGACCTTTGCTATGGCTCCCGATATGGTTTTGACGCCATATACAGACCTCAAATAATCATAAAGTTTCTTCGCGTTAGGGCTCGGATTCTCCGTGACAAGGCTGGCGGAAATCACAGTTGAGGCCTTGTCTTTTGTCTTGAACCTTATGCTTATGTCCTTGGCAGGGTTATCCTTGTAGCCCGTCACCGTTCCTTCGGGAAGATGAAGGGTATATGACGTGGATGGCTCCAGGTCGGCCAGGACTATCGTGACATCCTTGTCGTAGGCATCTATGGATGATATCGTCCCGGACGGGGAAATGGTTATCTCCTGACGATTCTTGGTCGGACAGAAGACATTCACATCGAAAGTCAATGTCGCAGTCAGGTTAAGGTAACTTACATCCTGTTGTCCGTCGGCAGGTGTGGAGGTGACCAGTTGGGGGGCCGCTGCAGGCTCGTCCTCAGGGGTGTCGGGTTTCTGGCAGGCGGCTGTCAATGACAGGATTGCTCCGAATAGCAATAATAGCTTATTTGTTTTCATTTATCTTATGTTTCTATTATAGATTTCTCGACTCCGCCCTTCGGGCTCCGCTCGAAATGACAACCTCACGGTCAATCGTAATGACAACCTCACGCTCGCTCTGGATGACATTCTTTTGTCATCTCGACTGGAGGTGCAAAGCACCGCAGTGGAGAGATCTATTGGCTCCCGAGGAGGCGGTCAGGCCTCCACGGGAAAAATGTTATAGGACAACAGTAAGTTTAGTTACTTTGACCTTGTCTCCGTTAAGCAGGAATATACCTCCCCACCGCTGCTGGGTCATGGCCGCATTATAAATGTCCTGTGTAACTTCAAGGGCATAGCGTCCGCCGTTGGCATCCAGATCATATTCGGTGAACTTGCCGTCCTCCGTGTCGTTTCCGACAGAACAGATGCTGGCATAAGTCGGTCCCCAATGGCCTTCGACAATCTGCAGTTTCCAAGCCGGATCAAGAGGAGTGATATAGAAATAGATCGTACTTCCCACTGTCACTCCATTGGCTGCGAACTCGGCTCCGCCATCTGACAAGAGATTCGGCTGATTTCCCCAGTTGTCTGCGATTGCTTCGCCTTCCCAAAGGGTCACTTCCATCGAAATCTCCGTCTTGAGAGTAATCTTGGTCAGAGTGTAATTGCAACCTGTGATGATGAGTCCGTTGTTGGCGATGATGTCATCGAGCATAGTCTGTGTAAGAGGAACTTCAAGCTGAGTCTGTCCGGCAGAAAGCTCAAAGAACGTATTTTCCGGAAGTTCACCCCATTCATTGCCGTGACGGAGAGAAAACTGCCACCATCCGGCTGAGCTGTCCTCAGTGAAGTCAAATATCATTGTCACCGTTCCGGCAGACAGGTCAACGCTTGACCAGTCATAGCCGCCCCATGCAAGATCCTGATTTCCGCTCCATGAGCCGCAATCCCATGAACCGCTCCAGATAACCTTCTTCTGGACGTTGTTCGGAATGCAGTCGATGGTATATTCAACAGCACCATTTGAAGAGATGAGCCTTACGACGGTACCCTTGCCGGCCATGTCTGGCAGGCTGATATACAGAGTCTTGCCATTGAGCAGGAACTTGACGCCTTCTCCGTTCACCTCCACGCTCTCAAGCTTGTCCTCATTCTCGACAGGGACTACGAGCACTGTTCCTCCGTAAATCTCAGTTTCGGCAGAAGGAAGCTCGGTAATGAAGCAGGCAGTAGGTTTGTTCACTTCAAGAGAGGCGCACTCGACACTTGTCTTGTTGGCAAGATTGAGCTTGACGACTCCTGTTTCAGCAGTTGTAGGTACGGCGACCGTGATTTCAGTCTCTGTAGCCTCCACCTCGACGGTCAGGTCACCTCCGAAGGTCACGCTCTTGACAAGGTCAAGGTCGGTACCGGTGATGGTGATGTCTGATCCTGCGGCAGCCGGGTTGGCGCTGTATGAAGCAAAGGCAGGTTTCACAAGGGTGAATGCGACTGCTACGCTCTTACCGTTTGCCATCCAAAGGGTTGCATCTCCCTCGGTAGCCGTGTCCGGCATAGTGAGGGTAATGGCATCAGAAGTCGTGTATTCCACGCCGGATGCACCTGGAAGGTCGATTCCCGTAACAAGGGCAAGGTCAGCACCGTTGATGGTGAGGACGGCTCCGGCTTTTACCGGTGCAGGAGTAGCGGCAAGAGAAGTAGGAACTACAGTCACATAGCTTCCGGCTTCCACCTCAACTCCTGACTTCGCCACGAGAACGGCAGTTCCGTCCTGGGCAGCATCCGGAAGTACGAAAGTAATCTGCGTGCCGTCTGCATTGGCAGTGAAATCAACTGAAGGGACTCCAGGAAGGGCAAGAGTCTGCACATACTGGAAATTCTTTCCTGAAATCTTCACCTGAGCGCCTGCAATATACCTTTCGGCTGTCATAGCGGAGACTTCCGGCTGAGCGACGACAAGTTCAGCCTCAGAATAGATCATGTTTGGAATCAGTTCGGCATTCTCTGCAAGAGTCTCGTCAAGGTCACCAAGTCCGATTACGCCTGTGCGGGCCTCAACAGGGACTTTCACCTTGATTTCATAACGGGAATGAGAGGTGAAATTCTTCTCTGATACAATGACGTCATCGCTGAAAACAACCTCGTGGATAAGGTTGAGATAGTCGCCTTTGATGGTCAGCACATCGTCAGCCTTCACAGATGCCGGAGAGAATGACTCCAACTCTATAGGTTCAAGATAAGTAAGGGCGGTCTTGGTCACGATTTCAGTTCCGTCGGAAGCCTTGAGAGTGACCAAACCCGGTTCTGGTCCGTCCTTGGGTACTATTATCCTGATTTCGGAAGGCACACCGGCCTTCACGATTTCGATTTCGCTGACAGGGTCCACACCTGGAATAATCACCTCGGTGACTTTATCAAGGTTGCTTCCAAGAAAGCGGAGCTCACCGCCGCGCATTACAGGCTGCGGTCCGTACACATTCAGAACCACACCTGTCTCGGCATACTGGTTCGTGTCCACCAGTTCATTCTTACAACCGGACAAGATTGCCACTGAAGCTGCAAGAAGGCTTATAATATTGAATATCTTTTTCAT
>JBJEBN010000076.1:0-42057 GCA_051870095.1 Candidatus Cryptobacteroides sp.
GACGACTCATACAGGCAACTTACTTTATGGTAAAAAATTTCTCCGGACAGCAATGTTTACATTTATAAAAATTTTTGATAGTATGATAGCCGTTCGCTATCGCTCACTCTCACGATGAAAATCATTTGATATCGCCCTTGGGCGAAAATATATCAAAGATTTTCATGTTCGGTTTCATAGGTAAATATGGTTTTCAAATAAATTATGTGTTAATTAGATAACTATGCAAATATGGCAAATAATTGGGGAATGATTGCTATGTTTGCAATTCATTATGAATTTAATTAAAAAATATATTGACTCTCAGATCGGAGAGGTAGTGTTTAGGAAGAAAGCCGGAGTTCGCAGAATTAGCATCAGGGTGAGCGGAAGCCGTGGTGTGAGCGTTACCATACCCTATCTCATCTCTTTCGATGAGGCATTTCATTTTTTTATGTCAAAGAGGGAGTGGGTGCTTAAGACGCTGAAACGGCAAGAATCCATCGCTCCTGCGTTGGAACTGAATGCCAATGAATTGGCTGAACTCAGACGCGAGGCCGCAGGCTATCTTCCTGGCAGACTTGCAAGCTTCGCTTCGAGATATGGTTTCGAATATTCGTCCCTGCGTTTGAAGCACAACAGGACCAATTGGGGAAGTTGTTCATCCCGAGGCAATATCAACCTGAACATCAGCCTGATGAGACTCCCGCCTCTGCTCCGGGATTATGTGCTGCTTCACGAACTCTGCCATCTGAGACATCACGACCATTCGCGCGCCTTCCACCTTCTGCTGGAGCACCTTCTGACAGACCATCTGATGAGGGTTCTGGAAAGCGGAGACGATGACAACGGGACAAAGCAGACGGCCACCGAGGTTGCCCGCAAGGCGGCCGTATCAAAGGCTTCTTTCCCTGTTGACAGGACTTTTTCCTCGATGGTCAGGACTTACAGACCGTAACTTCCTTCCAGACCGGGAGTCACATCAACCTGATATTATTCGATGGAGAATTCAAATGATTTGTCAAACTCCCTGAGGATGGACATCTTCACTTTCTTTTTGGTCAGATCATACACCTCAGATCACTGGGTGAAACCTGTGGAGAGTTCTTCTTTTTCAGGTCCTTGTGCAACAGACTTCAGAAGGTCCAGAACCTTGGCGGAATTCATCTTGTAATTTGCTGCAGAAAGAGTGACTGGAGGATCTCGTAACGGGCTTTCCCGTGCTCCGAATACTTGCTTCCATATTCGGTGTCTGCCATATTCGGGGAAACATAGAAATTCGGGGCATGCAAATGCACTGCAGGCCGTGAGCATTAAAACAAATGACACTATGCCTGCGGACAACTGGGCGAATTTTTGTCGATTACGCAAATTTTTCAGGAGCATCTTTACGCCATCTGGCCGGCGAGCATCCTTCTTTTTCACTGAATGTCCTTGAGAAATGGCTCAGTGAAATGAACCCGGACAATTCGGAAATTTCATGTATCCTCAGTTTTGGCTGCTGCTTCATCATGCGTTTGGCATACTCGACCCTCAAGTCCGTAATCCAGTCACGGAAGGTCATATGATAAACGCTGTTGATGTATTCCGACAGATATGTCCTGTTCGTACAAAGCTGCAACGCAAGTTCATTCAATGTGATACCCGGCTTGCGGTAGCCTTCTCCCTGTATCCAGTCCTCGATGCGACGGGCGATGTCCGAATGATATACAGGTATGTCTTTTGCCTCATTCGCGGGCTCCGGTGCCTGATCCGTCTCAATCATCCCCATGTCTTCCTGAAATGCATTTTCCACCTTCTCGTGGAAGAACATGTAATTCTGGTAGCAGCAATATAGATATATGTAGAATGGAACAGCAGACAATATCCATAGGAATACATATCTGTCAGGCAGGAATGTGAGCAGTGCGCAGCTCACTCCGAAGGCAGTGGCCCAGTAGGTGAATACCGACAACCAGCGTATATAGGCCCCGATGTCGTCTGAATGAGTGTTTTCAAAAAGCCTGATGGCCTTCTTGTATGTTCGCAGAAGGCGGATGGACAGGAACAGACCGTATATCACCAGCAATGCGGCGAGGACTCGTGTCGCCCAGAGCCTGCCTCCGGGCGGCAGAAGCGCTACTGAGCCTGCCGATCCTGCAAAGGCAGCCCAGAGACCCATGTGGCATGCAAACCTCCTCCGGGTCAGATAGTTGCTGTCCAGAAGAGTCATCATGGCCGAACTGAACAGCCAATAACAGAGAAAGTATGTCGCCATATTGACCAATATGGCCGCATTCAAGTCTTTCAGCCTGATTGCAAAGAAGAAATGCACCGAATAATTGGCAGCAAGAATGAGCAGGGCCGAGCCCATAAGCCTGCGGGATAACAGGAAGTTGGAGAAATGCTTTTTCTCCGGGACCCTGGCAAAGAGCATGTCGAAGCCGAAAAACAGCATCAGCGGCAGGGCAATGCACAGGGAGTAGTGATATAGCAACTGGTCCATACTTTATCTTATGAATTGATGAGGCTGAATTCGCTTGTCCCTTTTCAGACTCCGAGGACCGATATCACCTGATCGATGCTGAGGGCGTTTTCTACGCGGAACATGCCTGTGGCAGACCGCTGAAGACTGTCAAGATGCGCCCCTGTGCCGAGGGCTTCTCCTATGTCGCGGGCGAAGGCGCGGATGTAAGTGCCTTTGCTGCATGCTATGCGGACAACCGCCCGGGGCAGGCCGAGGGAGGAATTGTCGGTCACGTTTATTCTCGAAGAGGCTGATGAGTGACCCTCATTGGCAGGTTCTTCCGGGGACGGCGCCTGGAGGATGTTCCGGGCAGGGGAGAGAGGAGAGGCGGCGGAGAATGAAAGCAGTTCCGCTTTGTCTATCCTGATCCTGCTGGTGCGGATGAGTTCCCTGGCGGCATCGTCCATGGAACCTCCTTCGCGATGGAGCTTCCTCGCAAGTTCGTAGGCTCTTACTCCGTCGACCGATTTTGCAGAGAAGAGGGGCGCTACCTGTTCCTGATCTCCGATGAAGCCTTCAAGTGCCTGCTTTACAGCTTCTTCCGTAATATGTTCGTATGGAAAGAATCTGTCTATTTCCTTTTCCAGGTCATAGGATGGAGTCGTGGCTCCGAATGTGATGCCTGCGATATATTCCTTGTCATGGTTCTGAAGGGATTCCGCGAGCTTGGTGGCTTTTCCTATACACACAAGAAGCACTCCCGTAGCCAATGGGTCGAGAGTGCCTGCATGTCCGACTTTCAGATTCTTTTTTCCGAAATGCCTTATGGAAGCGTACTTGACTTTCCTGATGACATCTGCCGATGTCCATCTGTACGGTTTGTCAACGGGTATTATGATTCCCTCGGGATAATCGTCTATGCTTGGGAGAAGACAGCTGTCCTCCTTTGTCAGAATATATGCTCCCATCAGAACATGGTGATCTTGTCAATCCTGCGCTGATGCCTTCCGCCTTCGAAAGGGGTGTCGAGCCATGCCCTGGTAATCTTCAGGACCTCATCGAAAGGGATGAACCTTGCCGGCATAACGAGCACGTTGGCGTTGTTGTGCTGCTTGACAAGTCGTCCGATTTCCTCATTCCATG
This sequence comes from Candidatus Cryptobacteroides sp., assembly GCA_051870095.1. Classification (GTDB taxonomy): domain Bacteria; phylum Bacteroidota; class Bacteroidia; order Bacteroidales; family UBA932; genus Cryptobacteroides. Next base: position 3,569 of record JBJEBN010000076.1, read on the forward strand.
CGAGGCCTGCGCGGATTCCGATATGTTTGTTAAGGGTCATTGCCATGCCGTTTCCTGTGCCGCACATTGCTATGCCGCAGTCAAGCTCTCCTTTAACGAGGGCAGTGGCGAGCGGATGGGCTGTGTCCGGGTAGTCCATGCTGTCGGTGGAGTCGGTGCCGAAATTGACAACCTTGTGGCCGTTGGCTTCCAGCCATTCAATAAGTCTGGTCTTGTATTCAAAGCCAGCGTGATCGCTGCAGATTCCTAAAGTCATATTATGGTTTGATTGGTGTTAGATATCTCGACTTCGCGCGGAGCGCTTCGCTCGATATGACAATTATGCTTAATGACTGAGTTTTTGCTCGATATGACAATTTTGCTTCTCAAGGAGCGCTTCACTCAACAGCCGAGTGTGGCTTTTATGAAGTCCATCCTGCGGCCGAATTCCTCTTTGCCTATGAGGGTCACGATGTCTGCGATTCCGAGTCCGCTTGACGCTCCGACAAGGGCGAGCCTGAGGCAGTTCATCACCTTGCCCATAGGCCACTCGTTCCCCCTGATATACTCTTCGAGAGGCCCTTCGATACCCTCTTTGGTGAATTCACCCTCGAATCCGAGAATGAAATCAGCTACCTTGAAAGCGAGGCTGTAATTCTCCTCCTTCCAGAACTTTGCGGCATCCTTCTCCACGAATGAAACCGGACTCACGAAAAGATATGATGCAATGTCCCAGAAATCAGCCACGAACGAAGCCCTTTCCTTGATGAGCTCCACAATGCGCAGAACATAGTCCCTGGTGAATATATGGTTCTGGAAATCAGCACCCTGGGCACTCATCTGCGACCCTGCCGTGAGGGCACATTTCGCGCACTCCACAATCTGCATCCCCTTGGACTCAAGGATTGGGATGTACAGGTCGGTCAGCTCTTCAGCGGACTTGGTGCGCAGATACTCCTTGTTGTACCATTTTGCCTTGTCAGGATTGAACCTCGCACCTGACTTTATGACCCTTTCAAGAGAAAAGGCCTCGATGAGCTCCGGCATTGTGAACAGCTCCCTGTCGTCACCCGGGTTCCATCCGAGCATGGCAAGCAGATTCACGAACGCTTCAGGGAAATATCCGTCCTCGCGGTATCCTCTTGATACCTCGCCCTCTGCATTTGTCCATTTGAGAGGGAATACCGGGAATCCGAGGCGGTCTCCGTCGCGTTTGCTCAACTTGCCTTTTCCGTCAGGCTTGAGCAGGAGGGACAGATGTGCGAACCGTGGCATGGTGTCCTGCCATCCGAAAGCCTCGTAAAGCAGATAGTGGAGCGGAAGCGAAGGCAGCCACTCCTCGCCCCTGATGACCTCGGTGATCTCCATCAGATGGTCGTCAACGATGTTGGCAAGGTGATATGTAGGCAGCTCGTCGGCCCTCTTCCAGAGCACTTTGTCGTCAAGAGTGTCAGTATTCACCTCTACATGCCCCCTGATGAGGTCATCCATCTTCACGACCCTGTTCTGAGGCATCTTGAAGCGCACCGTCCAGTCGGTATGCGTCTCAAGCAACGGTCTCCACTCGCTTTCCGGCATCGAAAGGGAGTTGCGCAGGTCCATTCTGCTCGAATGGTTGTAAATGAAGGTCTTTCCCTCGGCCTCCATCCCGGCCCTCTTTGCTGAGAGTTCCTCCGGTGTGTCGAAAGCATAGTATGCAAACCCTTTATTTACAAGGTATTCTGCGTATTCACGATAGATGCCTTTCCTCTGGCTCTGCCTGTACGGAGCATGAGGATGACGCTCCGATGGAGTCTCCACGACATTGCCTTCGGCATCCACACCCTCGTCAGGGATGATTCCGCACCAGTTCAGAGCCTCGATGATGTATTTCTCGGCTCCCGGTACGAACCTCTGTGAATCCGTGTCCTCAATCCTTATGATGAAATCACCTCCGTGCTGCTTTGCATAGAGGTAGTTGTAAAGCGCAGTCCTGACTCCTCCCATGTGGAGCGGCCCTGTCGGTGACGGCGCAAACCTTACTCTGGTCCTTCTTGCCATATGATATATTAAATTAAAGAACTGTCCCGGCCGCACGTGAAATGCAACCGGGCGCAAAAATAGTAAGAATTAATGATATTCGGCAAATGTTTGCCCAAGAAGTTTATTCTTCCCGCGAAGACTGCCCGTTGGCTTTCCTGCGGATTGCGGCAGTGTTCTCGAGTTCGCTGCGGTTCTGGCCTTCGGTGACCAGGAGGACAGGCTTCATGCCGTCGTCGAAGAGATTTTTCTTGCGGATTGCCGAATTGTTGTATCCGATTTTCTCGCTTTTGATTTCAGGCAATTCTATCCCTTCCTCGGAAACCAGCTTCTTCTCGTAGACATAGTCCTCATCGAGCCATATTATGTTGCCCAGATTGGCTTTCGTAATCTGGTCGAGCATGCCCATCTTGAAGCCGGTGGCTATTGCAGTGATGTTCAGCCTGTCACCAAAGTCCGGGTCATCCTCGAACACGATGCCGGTCTTGAAATTGTTGGCATTGCCGGTATATTCCTTGATGAGCTTGTTGATTTTCTCGAGCTGGGTCATCTTGACACCCTTCTCGTTCCTTCCCACGGTGATGTTGACAAGCACGTATTTGGCTGTCTTCAGGTCGAAGTCGTTCAGAAGAGGCGACTCGAAGGCATTCCTGACCGCATCCTCGAGACGGTTCTCGCCTGTACCGCTTCCGCAACCCATCAGGGCCATGCCGCTGTTCTTCATCATCGTCCTTACATCGTTGAAATCGACGTTGATGTGTCCCTTCTTCTTGATGATTTCGGTTATGCCCCTGACCGCTGTGGCAAGCACCTCATCGGCCTTTGGAAATGCATCCTGAATCAGCAGGTCTCCATAGAAGTCGTAGAGCTTCTCGTTGTTGATTATCAGGAGGCTGTCCACATTTTTCTCAAGCTCGTTTACACCGTCCACGGCCTTGGATGCCGATTCGCACCCCTCGCTCTTGAACGGAAGGGTGACCACTCCGACTGTAAGGATTCCTTTCTTCTTTGCCATTGACGCAATGACAGGTGCCGCTCCTGTGCCCGTACCTCCGCCCATTCCGGCCGTGATGAAAAGCATTTCAGTGCCTTCCAGCACCTTGGCTGCTATTTCGTCCTGCGAGTTGAGGGCTGCGTTCCTTCCCTTGGTAGGGTCGCATCCGGCTCCGAGACCTTCTCCGAGCTGGATTTTCACAGGAACTGCACAGCTCTCAAGAGCCTGGGCGTCAGTGTTGCATACCACGAACGTACATCCCTCGATATTCTGCCTGTACATGTAGTCCACGGCGTTGCATCCTCCGCCACCTACTCCGATTACCTTGATTATGGATTTCTCAGGAATCCAGTCTGCAGGGGTGATTTCCTCTATTTTGTCTATGCTGTCTATATACTCCATGATATGTCCTCCTATGCTTCTGATGTTTCGTCGTTTGCGCTTTCGTAGATGCTGAACAGGGTGTTCTTGATCTTTTCGGCCCATGTTATCTTAGGCTTCTTCTTCGGCTTCGGCTCGACTGGTTTCTTCTCCGGCTCCACTGTCTCGAATTCGAACAGCTTTCCGCTTTCCGATTCGCTTACAATCACAGGCTCTTCCTCTACCGGAGCTCCCATTACTGTGTCTGTCTCGGAAGCCTCGATGTCCTCGTTGTTCACGGCGCAGTTGATGGTCTTGTCAGACACGGCTGCCAGAATGAGTCCGATGGAAGAACTTGCTGATGTATCCGAGGTCCCGTCGCATCCCTGGCATGAAAACAGCCCTCTCGGATAGCCGGTCCTCACCTTGTAACCGGAAATATCGTAGATGAAATTGCAAAGGTTGGCAGTCTGGGCGCATCCTCCTGTGATTACGATACCGCTGCGGAGCATGTCGGCGAATCCGCTCCTGTCGATCTCGTACAGTATTGCCATCATTATTTCCTCGATTCTCGCAGTGATGATTTCCGAAAGATATTTGACCGGGAGCTGCTTGTCCGGTTCGGCGCTGTTGCTCCTTATGTGGATGATTTTCTCGCTGAGGTTCTGGAGCTTTTCAGGCATGCATGCACCGTATCCGAGCTTGATGTTCTCGGCGAGGGTGTCGCTTATCTGGCATTCGCTCTTGATGTCGTTGGTGATGTTGTTGCCGCCGAACGGGATGGACGCATAGTGGCGCATGATTTTCCCGTGATATATGGACACTGACGTACATCCCCCTCCGAAATCCACGAGGGCGACACCATTCTCCATCTCTGCATCTGTGAGCACGGCCTTGGCTGTGGAATCGGCAGTGAAATATTTGCGTATGGCAGGGATGCCAATGCGGTTCATTACATGGTCTATCTTGTTGAGAGAACGTTTGTTGCCAATGAACACCCTGAAGTTGCCTTCCACGGTGTCGCCTGTCATTCCGATGATATCCTTTTCGATTATCTGGAAATTCTCTCCGTCAGAGAATGACTGCGCAACAGCTCCGTAGATGGCTTCTTTCTGCTCGTCTTCGAGAGGGTATGACTCCTCTGCGAATCTCTTCAGGTATGCGATGTCCTCTTCCGTGATGTCGCAGTCCTCGCCCCTTTCCTCAATTTTTGCAGTGTTGCTCTGCTGTACGACGGGGAATTTCGGCATCCCGACTACGGCTGACGTGATTTTTATGCCGAGCTCTTCCTCTGCCTCATGCAGAGCCTTTGAGACAACCCCGGTGACAGTGGTCTCGTTGAACACGCTGCTGTATCTGATCCCGGCTGACGGCGTCTCCTTGTAGTAGATAAGCTGTACATCCTCTCCGCTGACTTTCGCCACTGTCAGCGCAATTTTCGATGTACCAAGGTCGATGGCTACGATGTATTTCTCAGAGATGTTCATATCGGTATATATTTCTGTTTCTTATCTATTTACGGCATACAATCTGCCCCTTGAATCTCAGGTCAACAGACCTGTAGTGACCTTCCTCCCTGGAGGGAGCTATGTATGAATAATATTTCTCCATTTTGGAGAATTTTTCCTCAATCATGCATGGCTGCCCTATCAGGAACCTCTCCTTTCCTTCCCTCGGAATCAGGACCAGCCCGCCGTCATCATCGACATGTATCTGCACGATTTTGTTCTTCCACAATTTGTCATTTTCCATGAAATTGACCACGTCCATCACCCTCCTGAACCACTCCAGCTCCGCCGGGTCCTCAATCATCCCCTTGTGCCCGCTGTTGGCCTTCAGAGGAATGTTGCCGTCGATGATCTGCACATGTGAGGAATATGAATTCTGCAAAGGAAATATGCATCCTTCTGCATCGGCATAGAATCCTCCGTCTTTCTTCTGGAAACGCACAATCGGCTTCCTCTGGGTGACATGGACATTCAGCAAACCGTCCTTTGTGACGAATGCCTCGCTTTTCAGTACGGCGCTTCTTCCATCCACTATCTGCTCGATTCTGTGCAGGTCTATGCTGTCTAGCTTCATGCCTACTACCTGTCCATATCCTTTGGAAATGAATGTCTTGACATCGGCTTTGGTGACAAAGCAATTCTCCGAGCTGTCCTTTACCGTCACTGCCACTCCCTTGCATACGAGAGGCTTGCGTCCGGCCTGTCCGGCTGAGTACGCAACGATGAAGCAGGCTGCAAGCAGTCCGCATCCGATTCCGGTAAGGATATATTTGAGAACCTTTGACATTTATCCGATCCGTTTTTCAAGCATTTCTGTTATAGGGCCGATGAATCTGTCTATGTTGCCTGCGCCGAAGGTGACCAATGTATCAACCTGCTCATTTTCGAGGTATTCCATGAGCTCTTCTCTTTTCAGCAGGACTTTCTCCGGTGCCGTCACCTTGTCGAATATGATTTCGGAAGTCACGCCCGGAATAGGCTCCTCCCTTGCCGGATAAATGTCCAGCAGAATCAGTTTGTCGACTCCGCTCAGCGCCTGTGCGAATCCGTCTGCGAAATCCCTCGTCCTTGTATAGAGGTGAGGCTGGAATACTGCCGTAAGCCTTCTGCCCGGGAATATCTCGCGCATCGCGCTCACAGCCGCCGCAATCTCTTTCGGATGGTGGGCATAGTCGTCGATGTATGCGCATCCAGGGGTGTTGAGGTGTATGTCGAAGCGTCTCTTGACGCCCTGGAACGTGGCGAGGGCTGCCTTAACTTTCTCAGGAGCAATGCCGTATGTAAGTGCGATGGCTGATGCTGCTATGGCATTCTCCACATTCACCCATCCCGGTATTCCAACCTTGCATCCTTCAATCACCCTGCCTCTGTAATGAAGGTCGAAGGTGAAATAGCCGCATTCGTCCTTGGATATGGATTCAGCGTGGAAGTCTGCATCCGTGTTGTCATATGAATATGTAAGAATCTCGGCGGAGGTGTCTTCCGGGGTTATGTCGAGCCCGTATTTCTTGATTACCGTGCCCTTTGTCTGGCCTGCGAACGCCTTGAACGCCTCGATGATGTGTGCCTTGTCTCCGTAGATGTCGAGGTGGTCGGCATCCATGGATGTTATGACCGCAATCTGAGGGAAGAGCTGGAGGAATGAACGGTCGAATTCGTCAGCCTCTGCCACAATCACTGGATTGGTGCTTGTGAGGAGGTTGGTGTCGTAGTTTTTGGATATTCCCCCGAGGAATGCCGAGCAACCTTCGCCACTGTCAGTGAATATGTGGGCGAGCAGGGTGCTGGTGGTCGTCTTGCCGTGAGTACCGGAAACCGCAAGGCACTGCTGTCCGCGGGCGATTTCGCCGAGTGTCCTTGAGCGCTTGATTACCCTGTATCCATGTTCGTTCACATAGACGAGCTCTCCCATGTCGTGCGGAATGGCCGGGGTATAGACCACGAGGGTGTTCTCAACATCCTTCGGAATGTATTCGGTGTTGTCCTCGTAATGAACGGCTATGCCTTCAGCTTCGAGCTCGGCAGTAAGGGACGAAGGTGTCTTGTCATATCCTGATACCTTGTATCCCTTGACATTGTAATATCTTGCGATGGCGCTCATGCCGATGCCGCCTATCCCAATGAAATATATGTTCTTGTAATCAGCCATTTTCCTATCCTATGATTCTGTATATTTCTCCTGCTATGGTCATTGCAGCGTCAGGCAATGCCAGGGCCGCAATGTTCTTTTCCATCTGCCCGATTTTCTCCTTGTCTGCGAGCAGGGCGCATGCAGCGGACATCAATTTCTCCGATGCTTCAGCGTCCCTGACCATGAGTGCCGCTCCCTTGTTCACCAATGCCATCGCATTGTGTGTCTGGTGGTCTTCAGCCACATTTGGTGAAGGCACGAATACTACGGCCTTGTGTGCGGCGCACAGCTCAGAAACCGAACTTGCACCCGAACGTGATACTACTACGTCTGCAGCCGCATATGCCAGATCCATCCTCTTGATGAAATCTGAATATTGTATTCCTTCGACAGGTCCGGCTTCGCACATGAACGAGTCAATCGAGGATTTGTAGTATTTTCCGCATTGCCAGATTACTTCCACGTCCTTTCCGCCCGGTCGTCCGTCGCTTATCCATTTCTTCATCGCGTTGTTGAGGGTGCCGCTTCCGAGGCTGCCTCCGACGATGAAAATATGTTTCTTCTTCGGGTCGAGTCCGTAAAACCGGAAAGCCTCCTGCTTCATTTCTTCAGTGGCCGGCACGATTTCCTTCCTTATAGGGTTGCCCGTCATGACGATTCTGTCTGCCGGGAAGAATCTCTCCATACCTTCGTAGGCTACGCATATGCTCTTTGCCTTCTTGCCTAAAATCTTGTTGGTCAGGCCTGCATATCCGTTCTGCTCCTGAATCAAAGTCGGAATCCCGAGGCTTCCGGCAGCCCAGAGCAGGGGAGCGCTGGCATATCCGCCCACTCCGATTGCTATGTCCGGCTTGAAGTCCCTGATGATCTTCTTCGCCATTCTGATGCTCTTGACCACCTTGAACGGAAGCGCAAGATTGGAAAGGGTCAGTTTCCTCTGCAGTCCAGCCACAGGGAGTCCGATGATCCTGAATCCTGCGGCAGGAACTTTCTCCATCTCCATTCTTCCTTCAGCGCCGACATAAAGCAGTTCGCTGTCAGGATTCAGTTCCTTCAGCTTCGCTCCGATGGACAGTGCCGGGAAAATGTGTCCTCCCGTTCCTCCACCGCTGATGATAGCCCGTATTGCTCTGTACTCTCCCATTATTTTATTAAATATTAATCATCATCCAAATCATCAATTTCCCCGCTGTCAAGCCTGTCAAGAATGTCCATGCTTGCCTGGATGTCGTCTTTCTCCCTCTCATATATAGGCTGCGCCTTCTCCTCCTCCTGCTTCATCTGATTTCTTGTCATCTTGCTGATTGACAGTATAATACCAAATGCTATGCAGAACATTATGAACGCGAATGCTCCATGGCTCACCAGAGGCAGCGTCTGTCCCGTCATCGGCCCTATGTCCACATTGACAAGCATATGCATGAAAGCCTGCCCCGTTATAAGGAGCGTGAGACCTCCTACGGCCAGCTTTGTGAACTCCTTGGTACACATCCTCGCAATGTGCGAGCCCCTGGCCATCAGGCTGACATACAATATAAGTATGATAATTGCCCCTGCCAATCCGTATTCTTCAATCAGGAAGCTGAACATATAGTCTCCGTACATGTTGGTGACCACATATTTCTGTGTGCTGTTCCCGCTGAGCTTTCCGGTGAGTCCTCCTTCATGGACGGCAACCTTGGCACCGTAAGGCTGGAGTATGGAGTCGCGCGCAGCATAGAAATCGCTTGTCCCCTCCTTGTAATTTTTCAGCCTCGCAGTGTCGTAAGTGCTTGTCATCCTGCTGAACATCGTGGTGAACCGTTCAAATATCTTCAATGCCTTTCCGTCGCTCGCCTGATTTATTGCGATTCCTCCGGCAAGGAACATCAGCGCAAAGACAGCTCCGATCAGCACTTCCTTGAACGGAATGCCTCCTATGAACAAGACGGCCAAAAGAATCGCTCCTATGAAAATCGCGCTCGAACCGCTTCCCATCAGCACCATCAGGCAGATTATCCCGACAGGAAAATACATATACATCACCCTCTTCCAGAACGGTTTACCCATGAATGAGAAATGCTTTGTCCTGGCCAGGGCATTGGCAATGCGCAGTGCATTGGACTCCTCACCTGAGCGTATCATCTCCTGGTCTTTCTTGTACGAATGGCATGCCCATGCCACATACATCACCATCGCAACCTTCGTAAACTCGAACACATGGATTTGCTGTCCCATGAACGAAAGTGTCCTCCATGCCTCGTTGATTCTCTGTGCCTTTATGAACACGAGGTTTGCATGGGTATCGAGTATGAGAAGCAGTATGAAGGAAAACAGGAAACCGAACTGGGACAGATTCATGAACAGTTTGATGCTGTTGATTCTGAGGCTGTCCAGTTTGTACAGCACCCATATAAGACCCAATCCTGCTCCTACGGTGATCAGCTGCTCCCTGATGATGTCAAGCCTGTCCTTGCCGTTGTCATTAAGCAAAGAAGTGGAGGAGAATATGGCAAGAACGGAAATCAGGATGAGCATGAGCACGATTATCCAGACAACCTTGTCGCCTTCAATGTTGTCTATGAAATTCCAGAATCTGCTCTCCTGTTTCTTGTTTTCCGTACCTGTCTCCATATCTGTCTAAAGATTTCTGACTGCCTCCTTGAACTGTCTTCCTCTGTCTTCGTAGCTCTTGAAAAGGTCGAAGCTGGCGCAGCATGGCGACAGCAGGACCACATCTCCCGGAACCGCGAGGGTGCTTGCAAGCTTCACGGCATCCTCAGCCGAGGTCACGTCCTTGATTACAGGAACGATGTCCTTGAAGCTGTCATGGAATTTCCTGTTGTCCAGTCCCATGCACACCATGGCCTTCACCTTCTCCCTGGCAAGCGGAACCAGGCTCTCATAGTCGTTGCCTTTGTCCTTTCCGCCCACAATCCATACAACAGGTCTGGTCTGGCATTCAAGTGCGTACCATGCAGCATCCACATTGGTTGCCTTGGAGTCGTTGATATAGAGCACATCCTTGATGCTCAGCACTTTCTCCAGCCTGTGCTCCACGGCCTGGAAAGTTGAAAGACCGTTGCGTATGGTGTCATTGTCGATGTCCATCACCTTGGCGGCGATTGCTGCTGCCATGGAGTTGTAGACATTGTGCTTCCCGCCGAGGGCGAGTTCCCGGATGTACATGTCACATTCATCCTCCTTGTATCTGACGACAATCTTGTCGTCCTTGACGAATCCTCCCTGTGCGACTTCCTCTTTCTGGGTGAACGGAAGTTTCTTTGCCTGGATGACGATCTTGTTCAGGTGGCTGATGGTGATTTCATCATCAGAGCAGAAGATGAAGCAGTCTTCGCTTGACATGTTCCTGGTGATTCTGAACTTGGCTTTCACATAGTTCTCCATGTTGTGGTCGTACCTGTCGAGGTGGTCTGGAGTTATGTTGGTAATGATTGCAATGTCAGCCTTGAAATCATATACATTGTCGAGCTGGAAGCTGCTGAGCTCCAGCACATATATGTCATGCTTCTCTGTTGCAACCTGCAATGCGTAGCTCTTGCCGATGTTTCCGCCGAGTCCCACGTTCAGCCCTGCCTGTTGGAGCAGGTAGTATATCAGGGAAGTGGTGGTGGTCTTGCCGTTGCTTCCGGTTATGCAGATTTTCTTTGCCGTGTCGTACCTGCCTGCGAACTCTATTTCGGATATTATGCCAATCCCTTTCTCTTCTATCTTCCTGACCATAGGGGCATTGCATGGTATGCCGGGGCTCTTTATGACCTCGTCTGCATTCAGAATAAGTTCCTCCGTATGTCCACCCTGCTCGAACGGAATCTCCCATTTGTTCAGGATTTCAATGTATTTGTCGGCAATCATACCCATGTCTGAAAGGAATACGTCGAATCCTTTCACTTTTGCGAGTACAGCAGATCCTGCTCCGCTTTCTCCTCCGCCCAGAACCACTATTCGTTTCATTTCCAATATATTATATTCTTATTTATTCATATCCTCAGATTTCTTGCTCCTTTCATTCTTCCGAATTGACTGTTGTATCATTCCGACTAAAACGAAGCGCAGGAAAATCTTATCTGAGTTTCAACATAGCTATTGTGGCTACGGCAAGAATCATCGCGATGATCCAGAACCTGGCCACTATCTTTGCCTCCGGAATGGCCTTGGCCGGGGTCTTGAACACGGCCGGAATGCCCTCCTTCTGGAAATGGTGGTGCAGCGGAGCCATCTTGAATACCCTCCTACCTTCACCATATTTCTTCTTTGTATATTTGAACCAGAATGTCTGCATCATCACCGACAGGCTTTCCACGAAGAAAATGCCGCAGAGAATCGGCAGAAGCAGCTCCTTCCTTATCAGTATCGCACAAACTCCTATTATGCCTCCGAGCATGAGGCTTCCCGTGTCGCCCATGAACACCTGGGCAGGGAATGAATTGTACCACAGGAATCCTATCAGCGCTCCCACAAAGGCCGCCATGAATACGGCAACCTCTCCGCTGCCCGGTATGTACATGATATTCAGATAGTCGGCGTTCACGATGTTGCCTCCGAGCCATGCAAATATACCTAACACCACACCAGCAATCGCACTTGTCCCTGTCGCCAGACCGTCCATTCCGTCAGTGAGGTTGACTCCGTTCGAGCAGGCAGTTATTACGATTACGATCATCAGCACATATATCGCCCATTTGCAGTACCATCCGGCGGCTCCCTTGAACGGAGAAAGCCATTTGTAGTCGAATTCGTGGTTCTTCACGAACGGAATCGTTGTCTTGGTGCTCTTGACCATGTCGTGCTTCTCCCATCTGCTGTCGGTGATCGCCCTTGCCGTGTCCACGTTCAGGCTGTCGCCGGCTTCCGAGATTGATGATACCGTATTGGAAGCAGGGACATTGATTCTGACCACGATGTCGTCGCTGAAGCATACCGCAAGTCCGATTGCCAATCCGATGACTGTCTGGGCTACGAGCTTGGCTTTCGGGCTGAGACCTTCCTTCTTTTTCCTGAACACCTTGATGTAGTCATCTGCAAAACCTATGAGGAAGAACCATACCGTGCTGATTATGAGCAGGATGGTATATATGTTGGTTAGGTCTGCGAACAGGAGTACAGGGATCATTATGGATATGAAGATTATGATGCCGCCCATAGTAGGGGTGCCTTTCTTCTGCATCTGTCCTTCGAGTCCGAGGTCCCGGATTTCCTCCCCAATCTGCTTCTTCTGTATCCACCTGATTATTCTCTTGCCTGCGAAGATTGCAATCAGGAGTGCAAGGGTGAACGAAATGATTGCCCTGAACGAGAGGTATCTGAACAGTCCCTGTCCCGGGATATCAAGGTCGGAAAGTATTTCGAAAAGATGATAAATCATTGTCAGTCAGGTTTGTTGGTTAAGTACTTATGCTTGCTGGTATTCCTTGTTTATTCTTTCAACTATTTCTTTCTCATCGAAATGCCGTTTCTCGGTCCCGATGATCTGGTATGTTTCATGACCTTTTCCGGCGAGAAGCACCGTCGCTCCCTGTCCGGCTACGGCAATTGCTGTCCTGATGGCTTCCTCCCGGTCCTCTATGAACAGGGATTTCGCCCTTCCGGATATGTCCATGCCACCTTTGATCTCCGCCATGATGTCGGAAGTCTTCTCGGTGCGGCTGTTGTCAGATGTCACTATGATCCTGTCGGCAAATTTCTGTGCTATGGCTCCCATCTCCGGCCTCTTTGTCCTGTCCCTGTCTCCACCGCATCCGAACAGACATACGAGCTCCCTGTCCGGAGCAATCTCCCTCAATGTCCTGAGCACATTCTCAAGCGCATCCGGAGTGTGGGCGTAGTCTATGATTACTGATATGTCTTTCGGGCCTTTCATGTTCTCCAGCCTGCCGGGAGCCGGTCCGAGAGTACTCAATGCCACCAGCACCTCATCCTTGTCGCCACCGAGCACCGTTGCAGTAGTATATATTGCAAGCAGGTTGTAAGCATTGTACATGCCTGTGAGCCTGCACCATGTCTCCGTTCCGTCCATCTTGAGCATCATTCCGTCGAAGCTCATCTCAAGCACCCTGCAGCTATGGTCTGCCAGGCCTCTGCATGAGTAGGTGACCACCGATGCCCTGGTGTTTTGAACCATCACCTCTCCGTTGCGGTCATCGATGTTGGTAATGGCGAAGGCGTCTGCCGGAAGGTTGTCAAAGAACATTTTCTTGCAACGCAGATATTCCGCGAATGTCTTGTGGTAGTCGAGATGGTCATGTGTCAGATTGGAGAATATGCCTGCCTTGAACTTCAGGCCTGCAATCCTTTCCTGCTCCACTCCTATGGAACTCACCTCCATGAAGCAGTATGCGCATCCTTCTCTGACCATGTCGTTAAGGAGTGAGTTTATCGTGATCGGGTCTGAAGTGGTGTTCACGGCCTCGAACCTTCTGGAGCCCACGTAGTTTGCTATGGTGGAAAGGAGTCCGCAGCTGTATCCGAGCTTCGTGAAGAGCCTGTGCAGAAGGGTTACGGTCGTGGTCTTGCCGTTCGTGCCGGTGATTCCGACCAGGGTCAGTTTTGCTGAAGGGCAGTCGTAGAAATTCGAGGCTATGATCCCGAGGGCATGTCTCGAAGACTCTACCTGTATCCATGCAACATTCTGTGTATCAATCTCTCCAAGTATATCCAGCGCTTTAGGGTCTTCATATACTATGGCGGATGCTCCCTTCTGCACCGCCGAGGCGATGTAATCGTGTCCGTCGCTTGCGAATCCTTTCACGGCTATGAACATAGAGCCCGCAGCGACTTTCCTCGAATCGCTGCAGATGGATGTTACATGTGCTCCGCCGTTCCCCTTCAATGAGACGACTCCGCATCCTTCCGTTATCCTTCCGACTGTCATTTCAAAACAATTTTTATCAAATCACCCTTCTTGATTTTCTTTCCTGCCGCAGGCACCTGTGCCGTGACATGACCCATTCCCTCGTATGAACATCTGTATCCGTTGTTCTCGATTGCATAGACCGCATCTCTCAATCCCATTCCCTTCAAGTCGGGAACAGTCCCGTCCGAGTTCTCTCCGGTCCCAATGTAACCGCCTTTCATCTGTGGAACCTTGCCGTTCCTGTCAAGCACGCTTCCCCAGCTGCTGTCAAGTGACCAGACATCGTCAACTATGTCCTTGAATACCAGGGCCGGGATGTTTCCTCCGCCGTAGCTCTCGCTTTTGGTGAGCCCTGTAAATATTGTCACTATGGCCGTGTATTTAGGGTCGTCAGCAGGGAAGAAACCGACAAATGTCGCCTGGAATTTCCTCTTCCCGTCCTCTGTCTTGTAAGGATCCTTGCTCTTGCCTCTTTCTTCAGGGGTGAGTACGACCCTCGCCGTTCCGGTCTTTCCTGCTACCACGCATTTTGCGTTTTTGAGTCTAGTGGCCGTTCCCTCCAATGTAACCATCTTCAATGCTCTGGTGAGGGTGTCGGCCGTAGCCTTCGAAAAGAGCGAACCGTTCAGGATTTCCGGCTTGAACTTCTTTTCCACCTTGCCGTCCATGATGTGGGAGTCGATTATGTATGGCTTCATCATCTTACCCTTGTTGGCTATGGCATTGTAGAACATCGCGATGTTCAGAGGAGTTTCCTTCACGCTGTATCCGATGGCCGTCGAAGCCAGGTCGGTTATAGTCCATCCCTTGCTCTCGGGATTTGGCAGTACAGGTGAGGTCCCACCTTTCTCCACGAGGTCAAACTTGTACGAGTCATTGAGCTTGTACTCGTAAAGCCTGTCCACATATTCCTTGGCATGGCTCCTGTAATTGTCCATCGCCAATGTCCTGAATACATAGTTGGATGACCTCTTGAAGCCCTCCAGCACTGTTATGGTCTTCTTCCCGGTATTGGCTTCATACTTTTGTATGCTCTTGTCAACAGGTATGTCCTTCATGTCCTTCATTCTTCCTCCGTTGGTCGGAAGCTCCTTGTCAAGAGTAACTTTCCCGTCCTCAAGCAGGATTGACAGAGTCACGGACTTGAATACGGAACCCGGCTCTCCGGCCCGTCCTATGGCCATGTTGAAATATTCGCCGATATTTCCTTTTTTGTTCCTGGAGAGGTTCACCATCGACTTCACGGCTCCTGTCTTCACGTCCAGCATCACCACGCATCCGCCCTCGATTCCTTCGTCAGCCTCCATTCTGTTCCTCATGGCCCTGTCTGCGATGTCCTGCAGCTCAATGTTTATCGTTGTCCGGATATCCATCCCGTTCTCTACAGGAACGGAGGTACTGTCCGGGTCTGCAATCTTTCCATGGTCGGTGGATTTCATCCATTCTATTCCTTCCTTTCCATGGAGGATATAGTCGTACTGGCCCTCTATACCGACGAATCTGTTTCTTTCCGGATTGTCCTTGTCCACTGTTATGTCCCCGATGACCCTCTTGGCAAGCTCTCCGTAAGGATATTGCCTTGTAGGCCTCTTCTCCACTTTCAGACCACTCTTGTACCTTCCTCTGCATGCGAGTGGAAGCTGCTCGATGCGAAGTCTTGTACTGTGGTCTATGTCCCTGGCAATCAGCAGGTTCCTTCTTCCTTCCTTCTTGGAGTCCCTGTATGACAGGATTGTCTTGTAATACCAGTTCCCATCCTTGCCGTCTTCCTGGAGAATGTCTGCGAGTCCGTCGCACATCTGCTTCAGGTCCTTGCGCCAGCCGTTTTCCAGGGAGTCCCTATTCGACTTGCTTTCGAAATATTCCTTCTGGATGGTGCAGTCCATCCTCAAGTCATACAGGGGAGTCGAAATTGCAAGCAGCTTTCCGTTGCAGTCCATTATCGAGCCCCTTTCCGGCTGGATTTTCTTCTTTTCCACTTTCGGCCTGAAATAATCTATGTATTCAGGGTCAGGTTCCCAGATGAACTGAAGATATATTATCCTGCCTGCTATTACCAGAGAGGTGACAAGGAACAACAGGTATATCAGCCACAGAACCCTGCTGATTCTGTGTTCCTCGCTGTGTATGTTGTCGTTCCTGTCCATGTCTTACCGTTTTCCTATCACATCTGCCGGCTTGTCCGGCGCCTTTACCTGCGAGCCTTGATCCTTCAGCATCTTCTCCACCGTGCTGATGCGGCTCAGTTCCACCAGGTCGAATGTTTTCTTTGCATTGTCAATCTGCAGGGTCTCTATCGTAGCCTTGTTCTTCTCCATCCTCAACATCGTCTGCTCGATGCTGTAGCTGAGCCATATACTGGCCATCGCAAGAATGAATAGATGGAGAATGAAAGGGAAGAGTCTGTCGATTCTCAATCTCAGGACGATGTCTCCGCGGCTGATCGACTTCAATGCCTCGACTCCAGCCTTGCCGATTTTGCCCCAGTCTATCCTCCGTTTCCTTTCGGTCCTGTCCAATTCATCTCCGCTCATTCCTCACCTCCTTTTTCCGCGATCCTGAGCTTTGCGCTCCGGGCCCTTGTGTTGGAGGCAATCTCACTCTCCTCGGGCAGGATCGGTTTCTTGTTCACCGCTTTCAGCGGGGCGGTGATTCTCCCGTAAAAATCCTTCTGGGCGGTTCCTTCGATGTTGCCGCTCTTGATGAAGTTCTTGACCATCCTGTCTTCCAGCGAGTGGTATGTGATTACTACAAGCCTTCCGCCGGGCCTGAGTGATGCAGCCGCTCCGCTGAGGAATTTCTCCAGGGACTTCATCTCCTGGTTGACCTCGATGCGCAGGGCCTGATAGACTTTCGCGAGGAATTTGTGTTCTGCGAATTTCGGGAGTGCCTTCTCGATTGCCTTGCCGAGCTGGGTGGTGGTAGAGATGCGCTCCTGTTCCCTTGCCTTGCATATCATCTGGGCTATCCTCCGGCTTCCGTCCACCTCTCCGTAGAGACGGAGGATTCTTTCGAGGTCTTCCGGGCTGTAGCCGTTGACGATGTCCTCTGCTGTAGTGCCTCCTGTGGTGTTCATCCTCATGTCCAGGGGTGCGTCGTAGCGGAAGGAGAAGCCTCGCTCAGCAGTGTCAAACTGGTGGGAGGATACTCCGAGGTCTGCGAGGACTCCGTCGATTCCGTCTGTGTACCCTTCGTTCAGGACATGGTTGTGTATCCAGCGGAAATCGCTGCGTATCAGTGTCAGACGGCTGTCATCCATGCGGTTTGCCAATGCGTCCGCGTCGCGGTCGAATGCGAGCACCCTGCCTTTTGGTGATAAGCGTGAAAGAATTTCGGCAGTGTGCCCGCCTCCGCCGAATGTGGCATCAGCATAGACCCCGTCGATGGAGCCTATGAGGGCGGTAACACTCTCGTCCAACAATACTGATGTATGATATTCTGACATTTCCGGTCCTCCTGAAGTCTAAATGTTCTCAGACAATGAACCGGCAATAGATAAGAATTCTTCGTTTGAAATGATGTTTGATTCGAACTTGTCCTTGGCCCAGATTTCAATCTTGTAATCGCTGCCGGAGAATACGACTTCCTTGCCTGCGCCTTCCTGGCTTACGCCGATCATTTCCAGAAGTTTCCTTGGAATGGAGATACGCCCGAGCTTGGCGTCGGGTTCCACGATGCTGCTGTTGAACATGTAGGCTCTCCAGAATTTAGCGTGCTGGCTGTTGAAGGCCGGGTTGAGTTTTGACCTGACCTGCTCCGACTGGCGTTCCCACTCTGCGTAGGTGTACATTTCGAGGCAGTCGCTGAAGTTTTCCTTCCTTATCACAAACCTCATGTCACCGTCGGTGGGCATAATGCTCTTGAAGGCGGCAGGCAGGATTACTCTCCACTTGTCGTCGACTTTTGCAGTATATTCGCCGATGAATCTGACCATAGTTCGTTACTCTTTCACGCTAATCGATGCAAAAGTAAATAAAATTTTCCATTTTCTTCCACTTTGTTCCAAAATTTTCCACATATTTCTCCACAGCGCAAAAGAAACAGATTGAGGGGAGACCATAAAGCCTGTCATATCGAGCGAAGCACGAAGTGCGTAGTCGAGATATCTATTAACTATCAATTAGTTAAGAAGATCTCTCCATGCACTTCGCTTAGTCGAGATGACAGAAAAGGAATTTTCTGGTCAGCCTCTCAAAAATATTTATCAATGATTATAAACTAAAGAAGAATATTGAAAACAGCTTCTGCGACAGCCTCCGGCGACAGATTGTCGACCGCAACGATATGGGTGCCGGCAGCCTCGTAGATACCTGAACGCTTCTCCATCAGGCTCCTGATACGCTCCCTCAATGCCGCCTCGTCCTTAGCCCCGTCAAGCATAGGCCTGCCCTCGATTTGAGTGCAGGAAAGATTTCTGACCAATGTATCCTCGGAAGCCTTAAGGTATATGCATACCGTATAATCCCTTACGATTGAAACACATTCCGGGGTGGTCAGAGTGCCGCCTCCGAGTGACAATACGGAAGAAATCCCGACAAGGCCGTCTCCTTCGCCCTGCCCGTTAACGAACTCCCTCAAAGCCGCCAGCTCCATCATCCGGAAAGCCCCCTCCCCGTCAGACGCAAAAATCTCCGGGATGGACCGTCCCGAAGATTTCTCGATTATGGAATCAAGGTCATGGAAAGAACATCCGAGCCTCTGCGCAAGAATCCTCCCGACGCAGCTCTTCCCGCACCCCATGAAACCTGTCAGTGAAATGATTGCCATATAGCCTTCTCAAATCAGAACAAAGTCAGCTGATCATCATCTGCATTAATGTCAATCGGATCCTCCACGTCGGAGTTGTCGATTTCTCCCGCCTGGTTCTCGGCCTCGGCCTGCTCAGGGACGATATCGTCCTCAGGCTTGTGGAGAGGCTCGATGAAGCGGACCTCCTTCACATCGTACTGGCTCGTCTTCTTGCCTTTGGCCTGAAGACCTTTCTTGGAGATGAACTCCTCGGCATCTATTTTTTCGGCCTCGCGATGCTCGTATTTGCCACCGAATACGACCTCCACCTGCGGATGCAGATCGTCGCTTATCGCAACGAGGTAGGAACCCTTCGCATCCGAGATGAAGCTGACCGGAGTATTGTCGCTCACATCGAAAGAGAACCTCTTGACATAGAAAGCCTCCACGGACTTGTCATAATACAGTGCTGTATGGACTTTCCCGACATCAAGCTTCTCAATCTTCAGGAGATCACCCTGGTACCTGTTGCTCAGGTCGAAGCTCGTGGTGTAATATGTTCCGTCCCTGAATATTGCGAGAATGTGGTCACCGGCGTTGAACTGCCCCAGATGGGTACCCCTTCCGTCCTCATTCAGCCTCTGGATGTCATCATCGAACCATATATCCTTGCCTCCGATTGTGGATACACCCTTGGATTTGAGATTGATTCTCTGGATCGGATTCTTTGACACGAGGTTGCCCCTCGAAGCCCTTCCCTTGATTGCAAGCTGTGAGAAATCATACTCGTCCATGGTCTTCTTGAGCTTCGGTCGCGGCCTGAAATAGATTTTCACGGTCTCTGCCTCTCCGTTGTGGTTCACAGTAAACCAAAGTATTGCCGATCCCGGGGTGCCCTGGGTAATGTCGTATTCCTTGTCACGGGTGATGCTTGTGACAGCGAACCTCTTGGCATAGCTGAGAGCTGTCTTGCCCTCGCGGTAGATGACATTGTAGATAGTCCTCTGGTCGTTCCTGTCGAACACTCCCACATACAGGATGTCCTTGCCGAAGAACGCCTTTTCGGACACCTTGGTCACTACATATTTTCCGTCCTTATGTATCACAATGATCTCTGAAAGGTCGGAGCAGTCGCAGATGTATTCCGCATTGTCCTCCTTCTTTAGGTTTATTCCGACGAATCCTTCTGCCTTGTTTGCATAGAGCTTGGCATTGTTGTTCACGACCTTGGTCACGGCAATTGACTCGAATCCGGTCAGTTCCGTGCGACGTGGATAGTCCTTGCCGTATTTTTTCTTGAGATTGCGGAAATAATTGATTGTGAATTCGGTAAGATGGTCGAGATGGTTCTGGACCTCGTCCATTTCGTCCTCTATGCCTCTGAGCTTTTCCTCCACGGCCTTGACATCGAACTTGGAAATCTTCCTTACAGGCTTTTCCACGAGCTTGTTGATGTCTTCCATGACGATAGGTCTCTTCAGCAGGCTCTGGTAGCGGAGCATCTCTTCGAACACCTCCTGTAGCTGTGCCTCCCAGCTCCTCGCATCATTCTCGAGAATCTTGTAGACCTTGTTCTCGAAGAAAATTTTCTCGAGAGAGCTGTAGTGCCAGTCGTTCTCCAGTTCGTCAAGCCTTATCTGCAACTCCCGGCCAAGCAGTTCCCTGGTGTGCATCGTGCTGTATCTTAACACATCGTGGACATTGAGGAACTGTGGCTTGCTGTCCATGATGACGCATGTGTTCGGGGAAATGGACACTTCACAGTCCGTGAATGCATACAGCGCATCAATGGTCTTGTCCGGAGACACATCGTTCGGAAGATGAATCAGGATGTCCACCTTGTCGGTGGTGAGGTCGTCAATCTTCTTGATCTTGATTTTGCCCTTGTCCTTGGCCTTGAGGATTGAATCTATGATGATATGGGTGGTCTTTCCGAAAGGTATCTCAGTGATTGCCAGGGTGTTCTTGTCAATTTTCTCGATTCTCGCCCTGACCTTCACTACACCTCCCCTCTGGCCTTTCATATATTTGGAGCAGTCTGCGAAGCCTCCGGTAGGGAAGTCCGGATATATTTCGAAATCCCTGTCTTCGAGGACGGCTACAGATGCATCTATGAGCTCGTTGAAGTTGTGAGGCAGTATCTTGGAGGCAAGACCTACGGCGATGCCCTCCGCTCCCTGGGCAAGCAGAAGCGGGAATTTGATCGGCAGCTCGACAGGCTCCTGATTGCGCCCGTCGTATGATGTCATCCAATTGGTGGTCTTCGGGTTGAAGACAACCTCCTTTGCGAACTTGCTCAGGCGTGCCTCGATGTATCGCGGAGCAGCATTGGAGTCACCTGTGAGGATGTTACCCCAGTTACCCTGCATGTCGATAAGATAATTCTTCTGACCGAGCTGCACGAGAGCTCCGAGAATCGACGCATCTCCGTGGGGATGGAACTGCATTGCCTGTCCCACGATATTGGCGACCTTGGTGTACCTGCCATCGTCGATGCGCCACATTGCATGCAGCACACGCCTCTGCACAGGCTTCATACCGTCAACTATGTGAGGTACAGCCCTGTACAGGATGACATAAGAGGAGTAGTCGAGGAACCAGTCCTTGAACATCCCGGAAAGCTTGAACTTGCGGCTGTTCTCTCCGAGCAGCTTGTCGAATTTCCCGGGAGCGGTCTCCACTGCGGAGTCGTCCGTTTCTTCTTCCGTCCTGTCGAAATCCTCCTCCGGGAGGTCGATGTCGTCGTCGATGATCATAGAATTTATCTTTCAATTATGGCCATGGGGCCTTGTCAGTATTCATATCCGAAACGGCGGAGCTCCTTCTTGCTCTCCCTCCAGTCCGGATCCACTTTCACAAACAGTCTCAGGAACACCTTCTTCTGGAAGAAATCCTCCATGTCGATACGGGCCTGTGTCCCGACCTTCTTGAGGGACTGTCCTCCCTTGCCGATGAGGATGCCCTTCTGGCTGTCACGCATCACATAGATGACTGCGCTGATGTCATATCTTTCAGATCCTTCCTTGAATTCCTCCACACATACCTCGCAGCTGTATGGAATCTCCTCCTTGAAATTCAGGAAAATCTTCTCCCTGATTATTTCAGAGGCGAAGAAACGCAGGTTCTTGTCCGTGAACACATCCTTGTCGTACCATGCCGGCGCAAGAGGAAGATTCCCGACGATTGCGTCGAAAATGTTGTCGAGATTGAATTTCTCCTGAGCGGAAGCCGGGAAGATGACAGCCTTGGGGAGCTGCTCCGCCCACCACTGCATCAGCTCATGTACCTTCTCCTGTGTACTGATGTCTATCTTGTTGATTACCAATATGACAGGACATTCAATATCACGGAGTTTGGATATGTATCCGGAGTTCTTGTCTCCTTTCTCGACCGTGTCAGTGACATACAGGATGATGTCTGCGTCTCCTATTGCGGTATCGACGAAGTTCATCATGCTCTGCTGGAGCCTGTAGTTCGGCTTGAGGATGCCGGGAGTGTCGGAATAGACTATCTGATAGTCCTCTCCGTTCACTATGCCCATTATCCTGTGCCTTGTAGTCTGCGCCTTTGCGGTGACGATGGACAGCTTCTCGCCGACGAGGGCGTTCATGAGCGTGGATTTGCCCACATTCGGATTGCCTATGATGTTGACAAATCCCGCGCGATGCCTGTTGCTGTTTTGTTCCATATATTAAAGGTATGCTCCCATCTTCAGGAGATTGGTCTCTCCCTCTGTGAGGTATCTCCAGTCGCCTCTCTTGATGCCTTTCTTGGTCAGTCCTGCGAAATAAACCCTGTCGAGAGCCTTCACCTCATATCCGAGTGATTCGAAGATTCTCCTGACGATGCGGTTCTTTCCGGAATGAATTTCAATGCCGAGCTTGCGGTGGTCGTCGTCCTCGATGTATTCGAGAGCGTCTGCAGCAATCACTCCGTCTGAAAGCTCGACTCCGCTCATGATCTTTTCGAAATCCTCCTGCTTGAGCTTGTTGTCGAGAGAAACCTGATAGATTTTCTTCTTGTCGTAAGAAGGATGGGTGAGCTTCTCTGCAATCTCGCCGTCGTTGGTGAACATGAGCACTCCTGTAGTGTTCTTGTCAAGCCTTCCTACAGGGAACACCCTTGAAGGGCATTTCTTGAGAAGGTCCATGACGGTCTTGTCTGCATGAGGGTCGCTTGAAGTTGTGACATAACCCTTTGGCTTGTTCATCACGATATATACCTTGCTCTCGCCTTTGAGCCTCTCTCCGTTGAATCTTACATCATCGTTGTTGATGTTGATCTTGGTTCCAAGCTCGGTCACGACCTCACCGTTCACTGTTACCACACCTGCGAGAATGAAGTTGTCAGCCTCCCTGCGGGAGCATATACCCGAATTGGCGATGAACTTGTTGAGCCTTACCTCCTCCTTCACCGGAGTCATTACCATATCGTTGTCTGAGAATGCATTCGAGTCGACCTGAGGTCTCCTGTTTATCATCCTGCTGATTCCGCTCTCATCCTCGTTTCGGAAATAGTTGAGGTCCTGATATTTGTTCTTTCTTGCTCCAAATCCGCCTTTTACCGGCCTTCCTGCAGGCCTCCTGTCGGATGAGGGTCTCCTTCTGTCTGATGAGAAGCTCCTGCCTGACGGCTGCCTTCTCTCTCCGCCCTCTGCGAACGGCCTTCTCGGCCTGTCAGACTGCCTCCTCTCGGAATTTTCTCCGAATGACGGTCTGTCGCCATAACTCTTCCTCTCACCGAAATTCCTTGACGGTCTGTCTCCGAAGCTCCTTCTCTCGCCGTTTCCTCCGAACGACGGCTTGTCTCCGTAGCTCCTTCTCTCTCCGAAGTTCCTTGACGGCCTTTCACCGTAGCTTCTCTTCTCACCGCTTGTGCTGTACACCGGCCTGTCGCCGTAATTCTTCTTCTCTCCGAAGCTCCTCGGCCTGTCACCGAAGCTTCTTCTTTCACCGTTTCCACCGAATGATTTCCTTTCACCTGAGAAATCCCTTCTGTCTCTCCTGTCGGAGTCGTTCCTGCCGTACTCCCTACGGCCTTCTGTCCTGCGGCCAAAGCCGCCTCTTCTGTTGTCTTCCATTGTTTTACGCCTTGTAGGCAATTGATAGTTAATATTTTATATATACCATTTCCCGTTATCAGCCTCACGGCTGCATCCGGAAACATCAGTCAAGTTTGAAAATATAAGTAATTGTACCGTGTTGCAGAGGCTCGGGCCCCGCGCTCATGTTGAAGTGTGCTCCGAAAGCGGCCTTCCTTGCGGCCTGCCACAGAGTCTTGTCCGTCACGGTCGTACCCTCGGCACCTGGCACAGCTTTCTGCACATTGCCATAGTTGTCGACCCATATGTCCACCACGACCTTACCGGAGTTCTGGACGGCGTAGGTAGGTCTCGGCAGCGTTCCGTTCACGCTCCTGCCCGCCAGCTTCGCATTCGGCTGTCCCGAAGTCTCTCCGACCTTGGTGTTGCCCTGCGCATGTCCTGCCTTCAGCGACTCGCTTACCTTGTCCGCCACCTGAGGTGCAAGAGTGTCCTTGTCAGTCTTGTTGTCTGCGGCATGGAAAAGAGCCCTGCGGTCGATTTCCTTCTCCCTCGGCGGCTGGTTGATATCGACGTCCCCGAAATCGTCCACGACAGATTCCGGAGCCTCATTCGAAGTAGTACCCTCCATTTGCGCCTCGGCCTGCTGCACAAGGTTAATGTCACGCGTCGGGTCCGGCTCCACAGCCTGGGGCCTCGTCCCGTTCCACACCTGTTGCGGCTTGGCGATTTCCGGCTCCTCGAACTCAATCAATATCTGTTCCTGTTCAGGAGGAGGCGGATCGAGATATGTGAAACCGGTGCAGAGGAAACATACCGCTGCTACTGCATGGAACGACACGGTCAGGACAGCCCCCGTCACCGTTGACTTCCTTTCCTGCTTCCTGCGCTCCTGTATGTAGTCTCCCTGCATCCTATTCCGGCGATGTCGCCATTATTACCTTGTAATGATTCCTTTTTGCTATGTTCATCACCTTCACGACCTCTCCCACCGGCACGCTCTCATCCGCATAGATCGAAAACGTCGGATCTGCTTCCGTCTGCAGAAGATCTATCAGCCCGTCCTCGATTTTGTCGAATCTGACAGGTACAGCATTGCCGTTGATATGGTATGAGAAGGTGTCCGTATCTCTCCAGTGCTTGATGGATACGCTCACTGTAGCCTTTGCAGACACCTGCCCGGTGCTCTTCGGAAGCAGGAGCTTGAGCGCGTTCGGGTTGATGAGCGTCGAAGTCACGAGGAAGAAGATCAGAAGCAGGAATACGATGTCCGTCATGGAAGACATCGAAAAACCTGAATCTACCTTTGTTGTTCTCTTTATTGCCATTGTCTTTGACTTAGTTGCCTGACGGCTCGTGGAGCATGTCTATGAATTCGATTGTGGTATTCTCCATCTTGAACACGAGGTTCGAGATCTGCGATGTGAGGAAGTTGTATCCGAAATATGCGATGATGCCGACGAAAAGACCTCCGACGGTGGTCACCATTGCCTCGTATATACCTCCTGAAAGCAGGGTGATGTCAATGTTGTTGCCTGCGGTCGACATCCTGAAGAAAGCCTCGATCATACCGGTCACGGTACCGAGGAAACCTATCATAGGAGCACCTCCGGCTATCGTAGCGAGCATCGGCAGGCCTTTCTCCAATCTTGCCACCTCGACGTTTCCCATGTTCTCCACTGCTGTCTGGATGTCCTGCAGAGGACGTCCGATTCTTTCGATGCCTTTCTCCACGAGGCGTGCGACAGGGGAGTCATATTTCTGGCAGAGCGCTGTGGCAGACTTTATCTTTCCGTCATGGATAAGGTCGTGGATATCCTTCATGAAATTCTTGTCAATCCTGCCTGCCTTGCGGATCATCCACCATTTGCTGCCGAAAATGTAGATTGCCAAAATGGAAAGAAGCAGGAGCACGAGCATCAGCCATCCTCCCTTGACCGCCATGTCGATGAGCGAAAGCTTCATCTCCTGCTGCACAGGGACCGCCTGTGCCAATGCCGTTGTGTCAACGGCTGCCTGTAAAAGATTGAAAAGCATATTCTATTTCTGTTTTTTGTTATCCATTTGCAATGTGCGGGCGTCAGACCGTGCCTGATTGACGTGCGCACAATCGTGCAAAAGTACGCAAAAATTCCATAAAAATAAAATTAATTTACCTCACCTGAGACTTCATTCCGTCAGTTTCCTGTCTTCGTCCCGGCATTCTCCATCATATCCTGCCCCGCTGAAGAAAAGGGCATTTCCGGGCACGGACATTCCGGCATCGCAGCGGCTTCCGCTTTCAATAAGCTTGCCAATCCATTCCGGTTCCTTCTTTCCGCGTCCGACTTCCAGCAGCGAACCCACGATTGCCCTTACCATGTTCCTGAGGAAACGGTCAGCCCTTATGCGGAACACGATGTAGTCACCCTCATTGCAGGGAAAGCCCATGACTGAGGCGTGCACAGGCGTATAGGTCTCCCATCCGGCCTCGGACACTGTGCATATTGAGGTGGCGTTGTTGCCCCCGACCTTTTCGAAACAGCTGAAGTCATGCGTGCCGAGAAGGAAGGAGGCGGCACGGTTCATAGCCTCAATGTCGAGAGGGGAACGGCTTCTGTATGAATATCTTTCGCAGAAAGGATCCTTGTTGAAATGTATGAAATAATGGTATCTGCGCCATTTCGCGTCGAATCTGGCATGGAAACCGTCTCCTTCCTCGCGTACCGAATGGATGCATATTCCTTTGGGCAGGATGGCATTCAATTTGTAGCAAAGCTGCGCCGGTGGCATCGCCGCCTGGCCGGAAAGTTCGAAATGAGCCATATAGTTAATGGCATTGACCCCTGTATCTGTCCTTCCGGCCCCAGTGACGGAGATCGGTTCTGCACAAAGGATTCGAAGTGCTTTTTCAAGTTCTTCCTGTACCGTTGTGGCGTTGTTCTGAATCTGCCATCCACAGAAGCCGTTTCCGTCATATGAAAGTCTGATGGAATATCGCATTTTTGTAAAAATATGAGTAAATTTGTATAATTTTTTGTGCAAAAATATCAAAAAACATATTTATGGACAGCATAAACATAAAAGAATTGAATGACCGCATCCAAAGGGAGAGTTCTTTCGTGGATATCCTGACGATGGAGATGAACAAAGTCATCGTCGGTCAAAAACATCTTGTGGAGAATCTTCTGATAGGCCTGCTTGCCGACGGACACATACTTCTCGAAGGTGTTCCGGGCTTGGCGAAAACATTGGCCATCAATACATTGTCCCAGGCAGTGGATGCAAAGTTCAACCGTATCCAGTTCACTCCGGACCTGCTCCCTGCCGATGTGCTCGGCACGATGATATATTCCCAGAAAAGCGAGCAGTTCCAGATCAAGAAAGGTCCCGTCTTTGCCAATTTCGTGCTTGCCGACGAGATCAACCGTTCTCCGGCGAAGGTCCAGTCAGCTCTTCTCGAGGCCATGCAGGAGCGCCAGGTGACCATCGGAGAGGAGACGTTCAAGCTCCCTGAGCCCTTCCTTGTGATGGCTACCCAGAACCCTATCGAGCAGGAGGGAACCTATCCTCTTCCGGAGGCCCAGCTCGACCGTTTCATGCTCAAGGTGGTCGTGACATACCCGAAGAAGGATGAGGAGAGGCAGATAATCAGGATGAACAATTCGGGCAATTTCCCGAAAGCGACGCCTGTCCTGAAGCCTGAGGACATCGTGAGGGCCCGTGAGGTCGTCAAGGATGTCTATATGGACGAGAAGATTGAGAGATACATAGTGGACATAGTATATGCAACCCGCACGCCTTCCGACTACAACCTGGGAAAGATTGCCGGGTTCATTTCTTATGGAGCATCACCTCGTGCAAGCATTTCACTTGCGATGGCGTCGAAGGCATATGCTTTCATAAAGAGAAGAGGATATGTGATTCCTGAGGATGTCAGGGCTGTGTGCTACGAGGTTCTCCGCCACAGAATCGGTCTCACTTACGAGGCAGAGGCGGAAAACATGACCTCAGACCAGATTATTTCCGAAATCATCAACGCTGTTGAAGTTCCTTAGCAGATGGAGGAGAAATTGTCGGCAAATGACCTTCTGAAGAAGGTCCGCAAGATTGAAATCAAGACACGGGCGCTTTCTCATCAGATTTTCGCCGGTGAGTACCACTCTGCGTTCAAGGGACGCGGAATGGCTTTCAGCGAGGTGAGGGAGTACCAGTGGGGGGATGATGTGCGCAACATGGACTGGAATGTCACGGCGCGTCTTCGTTCCCCGTACATCAAGGTCTTTGAGGAGGAGAGGGAGCTGACGGTTGTCCTGCTTGTGGATGTGAGCCGGTCGCGTCTGTTCGGAACGATGGGGTCGAGCCGCAAGGATATGATTGCCGAGATAGCCGCAGTGCTGTCGTTCTCCGCAATACTCAACAACGATAAGGTGGGCGCCCTTTTCTTCAGCGAGAAGGTGGAGAAATTCATTCCCCCGAAGAAGGGAAGGAGCCATCTTCTGCACATTATCAGGGAAATCATCGAGTTCGAGCCTTCCGTTGACGGGACCGACATTTCCGAGGCTTTGAGATATCTGACCAATGCCATCAAGAAAAAATGCACGGCATTCCTTCTTTCGGACATGCTGGATGTGAACGAAGACGGTACTCCGCGCTATGAGGAAGCCCTGAAGGTGGCTGTCGGCAGGCATGACCTGTCTGTCATAGAGGTGTTTGACCCCCGTGAAAGGAGCATTCCTGACATAGGGCTTGTCCATATCAAGGATTCTGAGACAGGGCGGAGCGCATGGGTGAACACGTCCGACAGGAAGATGAGGGAGAAATATTCGGAATGGTTCGGGACCGTAGACCAGGCATCGTCCCGTCTTTTCATGAAATACAACGTGGACAAGGTCAGCATAGGTGTACATGAGGATTATGTGAAAGGTCTGATGACCTTGTTTTCAAACAGATAATTATGAGTTTTCTTTATATATTCCATATAGTTCTGGCCGCTCTTGCATCAGCAGGGGCCGGGGCTTCGGACATTGCGGAAAACGATGTCGTGTCTCCGGATTCCCTGATTCATGGCAGGATGGTCACCTCGGGCAAGACATTCCTGAGGCAGATGCAGGAAAGGGATTCCATCCTGATTGCCGACCAGCTTTTCTACGGATTCAGGCTGGAAGGTGTGGAGGAAGGGACCAGACTCGCTTTCCCTGATTTGTCCAAAGGCTTCACGGAAGGCGTGGAGGTCGTGTCCGGATGGATTGTGGACACCCTGAAGACAAAGAGGGCAGGAAAGGGGGAGCCGCGCAAGCTCGACATTGAGGGAGGGGTGGTGATCACCTCTTTCGATGAAGGATTCTATATGCTTGACCCTCTCGCGGTATTGAGGGTTTCTCCGGAAGGCGTGGCTGACACCCTTGTCTTCGAACCGCAAACCCTCGATGTGAGGACCATCCCTGTTGACGCCGAGGCGTTCACACCTCACGATATCAAGGGCCAGATACGCTATCCGCTGACATTCAAGGAATTGCTTCCTTGGATTGCCGGAATCCAGGCGCTTGCGATGATTGCTGTCGCAGTTTATTGCCTGTTGAGGATTTACAGAAGACGGAACGATCCTCAATATATAAGGAAGGAGCCGGCCCATATCGTCGCCTTGAGGAAACTCGACCGTTACAGGGGAGACAAGATGTGGGCTCCCGAGAAGCAGAAGGCATTCTATTCCGGAGTGACCGATGCGCTGAGGGAGTATATCGCTTCCCGTTACGGAATCGGAGCGATGGAGATGACCACTGCTGAGATTTTCAAAGACATGAAGCAGACCGATGCCCCGGAGGCTCTTCAGAACGAAGTCCGGGAGCTTTTCGAGAGGGCGGATTTCGTCAAGTTCGCCAAATATGTGGCATCGGAGCAGGAGAATGCTTCGGCTCTTCCGCTCGCTGTCCGTTTCGTGACCGAGACCTATCAGGCCGAAATCGAGGCCGAGGGCGAAGAAGCGGTGAAAGAGGATAAATAATTAATATTTAGGAATATGGTTCCGCAAATGCGGAACTTGAGCGTGGAATTATATGTATTTCGAATATCCGGAATTGTTGTGGCTGATGGTGATACCGGCATTGCTGGTATTGCATTACATATATCTTGAGCTGTCCGGGAGACATCCTCATTTGAGGGTCTCGTCGGCAGTTCCGTGGACTGCTTCGGGAACTTCTGTCATGTCCGTCCTGAGGCATGTTCCTTTCGTCCTGAGGACTTTCGCTCTGGTGATGATAGTGATTGCAATAGCCCGCCCGAGGTCTTCTACGGAGATGGAAAGGATTGATACGGAGGGAATTGACATTGTGCTTGCGATGGACGTCTCCACGAGTATGCTCGCACGCGACCTCACTCCTGACCGCATCAGCGCATCCAAGGACATAGCAATAGAGTTCATCTCGCAGCGTCCGTCCGACAGGATGGGCATAGTGGTTTTTGCTGGTGAGAGCTTCACCCAGTGCCCTCTTACAACCGACCGGGCAACCCTCATCAATCTCATGAAGGAAGTCCAGACCGACTTGATTGAGGACGGAACCGCAATCGGAAACGGTCTTGCGACGGCTGTGGCAAGGCTCAAGGACTCCGATGCCAAGAGCAGGGTGGTCATACTGCTCACCGACGGTGTCAACAACAGGGGAGAGATTTCCCCTCAGATGGCCGCCGAGATTGCCAAGACCTATGGAGTACGCGTATATACCATAGGTGTCGGCAAGGAAGGCATGGCTCCGTATCCGGTAATGACCCCGTGGGGAGTTGAGGTTAGGAATGTGAAGGTCGAAATCGATGAAAATCTTCTCTCCGAGATGGCCCAGTCCACGGGTGGACGCTATTTCAGGGCTACCGACAACACCAAGCTCGCGGAAATCTACAGTGAAATCAACAAGATGGAGAAGGCCAAGACCACGATTGACAGCTTCCCTGTATATAAGGAACTGTACGGCCTCTATGCATTGCTGGCGCTCATCGCCATATTGCTGGAGTTCTTCATTGACCGTTTTGTAATCAGGCGTCTGCCATAATCGACGGAGGTGGTTTATGATTAATTTTGCACAGGCACAATATCTATTGCTTCTATTGCTGATACCGTTCTTTTTCGTGTTTCAGGCAATTGTATGCAGGCTGAGGAAGAAACGCATCGCCCGGTTCGGTGACAGCAGGCTTGTCTCCATGCTCATGCCGTCCTATTCCGCAGGAAAACTCTGGGCGAGGACGACAATGTTTTCCATCGGTTTCTTCTTCCTTGTAATAGGACTTTCAAGACCTCAGATAGGGGCGAAGCTGAAGGAGCATCAGACCAAGGGTGCTGAGATAATGATAGCCCTCGATGTGTCCAACTCCATGCTGGCTGAGGACTATTCTCCGAACAGGCTCGAAAGGGCCAAGCTGGCCATATCAAGGCTGGTGGACAAGCTCAGGGATGACCGTATAGGACTTATTGTATTTGCGGGCAACTCATTCGTTCAGCTGCCGATAACCACAGACTATGTGTCGGCCAAGATGTTCCTCCGTTCCATTTCGACTGAATCAGTGCCGGTACAGGGAACGGCCATCGGAGAGGCCATATCCACGGCCATGAGAAGTTTCAGCGTCCAGAGCGAGAAAAGCCGCGCCATCATCGTCATCACCGATGGAGAGAACCATGAGGACGACCCGGTTGAGGCTGCAAAGCTGGCTGCCGATGCAGGCGCGAGGGTGTTCACCATAGGCGTTGGTTCGCCTGAAGGAAAGCCGATTCCGATGGACGGGGAGCTCCTGAAGGACCGCAACGGGGACATCGTTGTAACAAGGCTTGACGAGGCAGTCCTCCAGCAGGTTGCCGCGGCAGGAAACGGACTGTATGTCCGTGCAGGAAACAGTGAGTTTGGTCTGAATCCTATCATAGATGATATCAGGCGTATGGAGGACGAGAAATACAGCTCCATCGTCTTCGAGGAATATGATGAACAGTTCATGTACTTCCTTGCCATAGCATTGTTCTTCTTTGTGCTGGAAATGCTGATAGGGGACAGGAAGCCTAAGAGACATTTGTTCAGGAGATAAGATTATGGGAAAGCATACATTATATATATTGTGCACATTGGCCGTCATCGCATTGTCTGCCGCCGACCTGTCCGCCCAGGTGGACAGAAGGGATGTGCGCCGTGGCAACCGTGACTTCCGCAAGGAGAACTGGAAGGAGGCGGATATTGATTACAGGAAAGCGCTTGTCAAAGATTCCCTTTCGCTTGCCGCAAATTATAATCTGGCCTCTGCGCTCTATCGTCAGGAGGACATGGAGCAGGCTGCGAAGGTCATGGACAGGATAAAGGAAACTGCTTCTGTATCAGAACATTCTGCTGATTATTCATACAATCGCGGTGACATTTCGCTTGCCGCTCAGGACTACAAGACTGCCGTGGAAGCATTCAAGCAAGCCCTTCTGATCAATCCTGGTGACATGGATGCCAAGGAAAACTACATCTACGCAAAGCAAAAGCTTCAGGAGCAGCAGGACCAGCAAAATCAGGATAACCAGAACCAGGACAATCAGAACCAGGACAATCAGGATCAAAATAATCAGAATCAAGACAATCAGGATAACCAGAATAACCAGAATCAGGACAATCAGGACAACAAAGATCAGAACAACGACAACCAGGATAATCAGGACGACAACGACCGGAATCAGGGTAATCAGGATCAGAACCGCCAGAACCAGCAGGACCAGAATCAGCCGAAGATAACCCCTCAGGCTGCCCAGCAGATGCTCCAGGCCATCCAGGCCAAGGAAAAGGAGACTCAGGACAAGGTCAACAAGGAGAAGGCCCAGGCCCTGAAGTCAAGACAGAAGGAGAAGAATTGGTAGGAATGAACGATATAAGCAGATGGATATGAAGAGATTGCTATTGTTGATGGCTGCGGCCTTTCTCACCGCGACGATATTGCCAGCCCAGAATACAATCAAGGTAGAAACACACAATGTGGTAAGCGAGGATGAACAGTTCAATGTCACTTTCATCATCGAGGGCGAAAACAACCCGACGGATTTCTCATGGACTCCGAGCGAGGATTTCCAGCTTCTATGGGGACCACAGTCAGGACGGTCCACAAGTGTGAGCATAGTCAACGGCAAGAGGACCAAGTCGGTACAGTCAACCTATACCTATGTGCTCAAGCCTGTTAAAGCCGGTACATTCCAGCTTCCGCGCGCAACGGCCAAGGTCAAGGGTACGGAGATATCATCTTCTACGGTCAGCATTGAGGTCGTTCCTTCAGGAACGGCATCATCCCGCCAGTCCTCCGGATCTTCTTCAGGCCAGCAGCCGTCGTCCGGGCAGTCTTCTTCGAGGGGGACGGTATCGGATGAAGACATCTTCCTGGAAGTGTCCCTCAACCGCACGTCAGTAGTGGTCGGAGAGCCAGTAATCGCCACCATCAAGCTTTATCAGAGGGTCAACATCGCCGGTTTCGAGAGTGCAAATTTCCCGTCTTTCGACGGATTCTGGAGTCAGGAACTTGAGGCACCGACCAATATAGAATTCGCCCGTGAGACACACGGAGGGCAGATTTACAATGCGGCCCTGCTCAGAAAATACATTCTCATACCTCAGAGACAGGGGACCGTGACCATTGACCCTGCAGAGCTCATGTGCCTTGTGAATATCAGGGTATCGTCTGGCGGAAACAGCATATTCGACGGATTTTTCGATGATTACAGGACAGTCAGGAAGAAAGTGGCTTCCAAGCCGGTCAATGTGAAAGTATCTCCTCTGCCTGCAGGTGCTCCGGCATCGTTTGCAGGAGGAGTAGGATCGTTCCGCATCTCGGCAAAGGTCAGCAAGGACACCCTCAAGACCCATGAGGCGGCGTCCCTTCTCATTACGGTCACGGGAACGGGCAATGTATCACTCCTGGATGCTCCGAAGGTGAACTTCCCTCCTGACATGGAGGTTTACGACACCAAGATTTCCGAGAAGGTAGACAAGGGAGGCCGTTCGGGAAGCAAATTCTATGAGTTCCCGTTCATCCCGAGAAGCCACGGTGATTTCGTCCTGGAGCCTGTCGAGTATTCATATTATGACATCAATTCAGGAAAATATGTGACCCTCCGCACAGACCCTGTCCCGATTCATGTCGAGAGAGGCAATGAGGCTGATTCTGGTGCACAGGTCGTGGTCCCGGGATCCGTCAGGAAAGATGTGAGGACATTGGGAAGCGATATCAGGTTCATAAGTACCAAGGATCCTTCACTTGTCGCAAAGGGACATTTCCTTGCCGGTTCGGCATTGTTCTGGACCATATTGGGACTTCTTGTCGCAGCGGCTTTGATATGCTGGGCGACATTCAGGAAAATCGCTGCCCGCAGGGCCGATGTCGCAGGAACAAGGAACCGCAAGGCTACAAAGATGGCCATGAAGCGTCTCAAACTTGCAGACACCTTCCTCAGGCAGAACCTTTACACGGCATTCTACGAGGAGCTCCACAAGGCTCTTCTCGGTTTCATTTCCGACAAGCTCAACATACCTGTAGCGGAGCTGTCCAGGGACAATATGTCAGAGGCTCTCAAGGAGGGGAATGTGGCTCAGGAACATATAGATACATTCATAGCCCTGCTTGATGCCTGCGAGTTTGCGAGGTATTCTCCTGATGCCGGCCACGATGCCATGGAGGCCCATTACAAGTCCGCTTTGGACGCTATATCTTCAATCGATTCAAATATGAAGTCAAGGAAGAACGACAACAGGAAGGCAGCAGCCCCTGCCGTCATGGCGGTTATGTTGCTGATACTGATTCCTGCAGGATCTTCAGCCCAGCAGAGAGATTATGCGGATTCGCTCTGGAATGCCGGTAATTCTGCTTATTCAGAAGGGCTTTGGGACGAAGCCGTCAAGGCATATTCACAGATAGAGAGCATCGGCCTCGAATCCGCCTCCCTCTATTGCAATCTCGGGGACGCTTATTTCAAGAGCGGCAACATTCCTATGGCTGTCCTCTGGTACGAACGCGCCCTGAAGCTCGACCCTTCTTATTCTGACGCAAGGTACAATCTGAATCTGGTTAACGAGAGCGTGCAGGACAGAATCGATCCTGTGCCTGAATTCATCCTCAAATCATGGGCAAAGGACGTATGCTGGATTCTTGATTCGGATTCGTGGACTGTATGTTTTATCGTTTTCTTCGCCCTTTTCCTCGCGATGCTGCTTCTTTTCCTGCTTGCGCCGTCGGTGGCCGGAAGAAGAACTGGATTCTTTACAGGAATAGTGATGCTGTTGCTTGCAGTTTCCTCCATAAGCTTTGCTCTCTGGCAGAAACATGACTACATGCGATCTGACGAGGCAGTGGTGATGCGTCCCGTGACTTCGGCCAAGAGTGCTCCCGGTTCCGGATCTGCCAAGGATCTTTTCATCCTTCACGAAGGAACCAAGGTGAAGATACTCGACCAGGTGGGATCATGGAACAATATCCAGCTTGCCGACGGCCGTCAGGGCTGGATTCCATCCGACGACATCGAAGCCATATAATGTCATGTCGAGCGAATCTTTCCCTGTCATGTCGAGCGAATCTTTCTTTGTCATGTCGAGCGAATCTTTCCCTGTCATGTCGAGCGAAGTCGAGACATCTTAAAACAACCAATAATAACAATAACAATGACCCGATTCCTAATGCCCCTTCTGCTCGCCCTCGCAGCACTCCCTGCCGCAGGCGCAGCACCCAAGTCAGACCTTCCTGACTGGCAGAACCCTTACATCGTGGAGCGCAACCGCCTCCCGATGACTGCCTCATTCCAGACTGACGGACAGAAACTTATTCTCAACGGTACATGGAAATTCTGCTGGTACGAGACCATCGATTCCCGTTCAAAGGATTTCTACGGACTCGCTTACGATGACTCCAAATGGGACGAAATGCCGGTCCCTGGCCTTTGGGAGCTCAACGGCTATGGGGACCCGGTATATCTGAATGTAGGATATGCATGGAGAGGACACTATACCAACAACCCTCCGATTCCTCCTATGGAGCACAATTATGCCGGACAATACAGAAGGACATTCGTGCTCGATGAATCCTGGAAGGGCAAGGATATCTTCCTGCACATCGGTTCAGCAACCTCCAATGTACGCGTATGGGTGAACGGCAAGGAAGTCGGTTACAGCGAAGACAGCAAGCTGGAGGCCCGTTTCGACATAACCCGCTATGTAAAGCAGGGAGAGAATCTCATCGCGCTTGAGATTTTCCGCTGGTGTGACGGCACTTACCTCGAGGACCAGGATTTCTGGAGACTGACCGGCCTTGCAAGGGACGTGTATGTGTTCTCACGCGAGAAGAAGAGACTTCAGGACATCAATGTGGTGGCATCGGCCTCCGGGGAAGCTTCAATCTATGCAGAGGTGACCAAGGGCGTGACATCGGTTTCATTTACGATTCTCGACCCGAACGGCCGCGAAGTGGCGTCCAGGACAGTGCCTGTATCCTCATCCTCCAAGGCAGACAACGGCAATCTCTGCCTGAAGACCACTCTAAGCGTCCCTTCAGTCAAGCAATGGTCTGCGGAGACCCCTTGGCTCTACACCCTCTGCGCTGCCTCCTTCGACAAGACAGCAGTGACAGAGCGTACCGAGATCCAGATAGGCTTCCGTGATGTAAGAATCGAAGGTGCGCAGCTTCTTGTCAACGGACAGCCTGTCCTGATAAAGGGAGCGGACCGCCATGAACTCAACCCGTACAAGGGATATGTGGTATCAGAGGCTGACATGCTTCAGGATATATTGATAATGAAGCAGTTGAATATCAATGCGGTGCGTACCTGCCATTACCCGAACGACCCTCTCTGGTATTCTCTCTGCGACAGATACGGCCTCTATGTACTTGATGAGGCCAACATAGAGTCACATGGAATGGGCTACGGCCCTGAGTCACTTGCCAAGGACCCGCAGTTCCTTGACGCCCACCTCGAAAGAATCACAAGAATGGTGCGCCGCGACTTCAACCATCCTTCAGTCATCATCTGGAGCCTCGGCAACGAAGCCGGTTTCGGCGATAATTTCATTTCCGGCAACCTTGCGGTGAAGAAGATGGACCCGTCCCGTCCTGTGCATTATGAACGTGCGGTAGATTATGAGAAACCGAACAATACCATCTATTCGGATATAATATGCCCGATGTACTACGGCTATTCCTCATGCGAGAAATATCTGCAGGACAATCCTTCCAAGCCTCTCATCCAGTGTGAATATGCCCACGCCATGGGTAATTCCATGGGCGGATTCAAGGAATATTGGGACCTTGTGCGCAAATATCCGGCATATCAGGGCGGATTCATCTGGGATTTCGTGGACCAGGCACTCGCATGGCCTGCAGATGCCTCCAAACATGGCACTGACCATATTTTCGTATATGGCGGCGATTTCAACGACTATGATCCTACAGACGACTCATTCTGCTGCAACGGAGTCATAGCAGCGGACCGAAGCCTCCATCCTCACGCTTATGAAGTGGCCTACCAGTACCGTTCCATCCATACGACGGCATCTGCCAGCGAGGCCCTTTCCGGCAAGGTCAGAATCTACAACGAGAACTTCTTCATAGACCTTTCACGTTATCATCTGGGATGGAGCATCGAAGTTGACGGCAACCCTGTGCTTTCAGGATGCATCAACGCACCGGCTGTCGGCCCTCAGCAGACCGTGGAGGCTGATCTCGGTTTCAATGAGGCTGACATCATGGAGGTTACCGGTTTCGATGACCTCTCCTCACATGACATTTACCTGAATGTCAGCTACACTCTCCGCCGCACCGACGGCATACTCCCTGCCGGTTCCGAGGTCGCCTACGACCAGATCTGCCTCAATGAAGCCCCTGCAGGTGTGTTCTGCGACAATTCCGGACTCCCTGAGTTCGAGTCACAGGGAGACAGGTTCGTATTCTCGGGCTACATGTATTTCGAGGGTGCAGGCAATGAGAGAATTTCCCGCTGGACTGCGTCATTCGATGCGTCAACCGGTTCGCTCATAAGCTATACCCTTGGTGGAAAGGAACTTATAGAGGAGCCTCTGCTTCCATGCTTTGCCAGGGCGCTTACCGAGAATGACCTCGGAGCACGTTTCGACACCAAGCTTTCTCTCTGGCGCGATGCTGTACTTCGTGCTTCCGTGGTGGATGTGGACCAGCTCGAAGATTGCTGCAGGGTGACTGTAGTATATGAGCCGATAGGTGAGGCCGCCATTGTGAAGATGCAGTATCTTGTCTATGCAGACGGAGTGATTTCTGCCACAGAATCGCTGGCAGATGCAGGAAAACTCTCTGAAGCTCCGATTCTTCCGCGTTTCGGAATGACCCTCGCAATGCCGGGAGAATACTCCACATTCGAGTTCTTTGGCAAAGGTCCTTTCGAGAACTATGTCGACCGCAACAGTGCAGCTATGACAGGACATTATGTCCAGAGGGTTGAGGACCAGTACAACTACGCTTATGTCCGCCCTCAGGATTCAGGAATGAAGACAGGTCTGCGCTGGCTCAGGGTGATTGATGACAATGGCACCGGCCTCGAGGTCTCATCTGCAGTGAAATTCTCCGCAACAGCCCTTCCGTTCTCCATCAACGATATGGATATCAGAAGGTTGTGTAATGCTCATGCTCATTCCCTCCAACTTAAGGCCAAGGCCCATGAGAATGAACGCACCCTCGGCAAGACATATCTCACCTTCGACCTTCACCATACAGGTGTCGGTTGTGTCAATTCCTGGGGCGCATGGCCTCGCAAAGAATATCAGGTTCTGCCTGCCGAATATGAATTCAACTTCATCATCCGCCCGGTTGACAATTGATGATTTAGAATATCTGTAACTACTCAGGTACCCCGGCCATAAACTAAAGGCCATGGCAATCGATAAGTA
>JBJEBN010000077.1:0-41715 GCA_051870095.1 Candidatus Cryptobacteroides sp.
GGACGTGAGTCCGCAATCAGGACAATCCATGGAGCAGGTATCGAGGTTACAGAGATTATCGACGTCACTCCTATGCCACACAATGGCTGCAGACCTAAAGGCCGTCGTAAAGTTTAATTTTGTAACATTTATTAAGGAGATATTACTATGGCAAGATATATCGGACCAAGCACTAAGATTGCTCGTAAATTCGGCGAGCCGATTTTCGGAACGGACAAGGACTTTGAGAAAAGGAATTACCCTCCGGGACAGCACGGCTTGGCAAGCAAGCGTAAGAAAAAATCAGAGTACGGAGTACAGCTCAGGGAGAAACAGAAGGTTAAATATACCTACGGTCTTCTCGAAAGACAGTTCCGCAACCTCTATGAGAAGGCATCCCGCATGAAGGGCCAGAAAGGTGAGAACCTTGTAATCCTTCTTGAATCCCGTCTCGACAACATCGTTTACCGTATGGGTCTCGCTCCAACAAGGGCAGCTGCACGTCAGCTTGTTTCCCATGCTCACATCACCCTTAACGGTTCTGTATGCAACATTCCTTCAGTGATCGTAAAACCTGGTGATGTAGTCGCTGTCAGGGAGAGGTCAAAGAGCCTTGAGGTTATTACTAACAGCGTTGCTTCAGCAGCCAAGTATTCTTGGATTGAGTTTGACGCCAAGACTCTCACAGGAAAATATCTCAATGCTCCTGTAAGAGCAGAGATTCCTGAGAATATTGACGAGCAGCTTATCGTCGAGCTTTACTCTAAATAATAATTAACACCAAAAAAGAAGTAATATGGCAATCTTGGCATTTCAGAAACCGGACAAGGTGATAATGCTCGAAGGAACCGATACCGTCGGCCGCTTCGAATTCAGGCCTCTTGAGCCTGGATACGGACAGACCATCGGTAATGCGCTCCGTCGTATATTGTTGTCTTCTCTGGAAGGTTTTGCTATCAATTCAATCAGGATTTCGGGTGTGGATCAGGAATTTGCGACTATCCCGGGCGTGATTGAGGGTATGCAGGACATCATCCTCAACCTCAAGCAGGTGCGTTTCAAGAGAATGGTGGAGACTGTAGACTCAGAGGTGGCAAACATCGTGATCAGCGGCAAACCAGAGTTTACCGCGGAGGATATTTCAAAAGGATTGTCTTCTTTCAAGGTGCTTAACCCTGAACTGCACATCTGCTCTCTCGAGCCGGCTGTCAAGATCGAGATTTCCCTCAATGTCGGAAAAGGCCGCGGTTTCGTACCGGCTGACGAGAACAGGGATCCGGATGCTCCTATCGGTACCATTCCGGTGGATGCCATCTACACTCCGATCAAGAATGTTAACTGGACTGTGGAGAACTGGCGTGTAGAGCAGAAGACCGACTACGAGAAGCTGAATCTGGAGGTTGTGACCGATGGTTCCATCACTCCGAATCTGGCTATTCAGGAGGCTGCAAACATCCTTATCTATCACTTCAAGCTTTTCACTGACGATAAGAAGCTTTCTCTTGAGAGCTCAATTGAGTCAGAGTCCAAGGAGCTTGACGAGGAGTCACTCCACATGAGACATCTTCTTCTTACCAAGCTTTCTGACATGGGCCTTTCTGTAAGGGCTTACAATTGTCTCAAGGCTGCGGATATCGATACATTCGCCGACCTCGTTTCATATTCAAGGTCAGAGCTTATGAAGTTCAGGAATTTCGGCAGGAAATCCCTCAACGAGATCGATCTCCTTGTAGAGAAGATGAAACTTTCATTCGGAATGGATGTTACCAAGTATAATATTGAACCCAAGAAAAAGAATATCTGAACAATATGAGGCACAATAAAGCTATCAACCACCTTGGCCGCAAGAGTGGTCACCGCAAAGCTCTCCTCGCCAATATGGCTACTTCCCTCATCCTTCACAAGAGGATCCAGACAACTGTAGCCAAGGCAAAGGCTCTGCAGGTTTATATTGAACCGCTCATCACCAAATGCAAGGACGATTCAACTCATTCACGTCGTATCGTCTTCAGCTACCTCAAGAACAAAGAGGCTGTGACTGAGCTTTTCCGCACCGTAGCTCCAAAGGTTGCTGAGCGTCCGGGCGGATATACCCGCGTGTTGAAGCTCGGTTTCCGTCAGGGAGACGGCGCTGATATGGCTCTTATCGAGCTTGTCGATTTCAACGAGGCTGCTCTCGCAGCTCCGAAGAAGGCTGCCAAGAAGACAACCCGCCGCAGCACCAAGAAGGCAGAGGCTGCTCCGGCTGCCGAGGCACCTGCTGCTGAGACTCCTGTTGCTGAGTAATCAATGCACATCCGAGGCCGCAAGGCCCAAAGACAAAAAATCCGGATTCCTGACCAGGAACCCGGATTTTTCTGATTATGATGTTCTGTTACAGATTGTCTTTCTCGATATCCTTGAAATATCTGTAAGTATTCACCTTCAGTTCTCCGACTGCAAGCTCGTCAGCCACTATGATTCCGTGAGGATGGGCCTGGAGAGCTGAGAGTGTGCATGCCTGAGAGTAGGCGCCTTCCACGGCATTCTTGATAGCAGTTGCCTTCTTGTGACCGAAGGCAAGCACGAGGACTTCCTTTGCATCCATGACAGTGCCGACTCCTACCGTGAGCGCTGTCGTTGGCACCTTGCTGACATCGCCGTCGAAGAAACGGGAATTCACAAGGATTGTGTCGTATGTCAGGCTCTTCACCCTTGTCCTTGAGGTAAGTGATGAGAAAGGCTCGTTGAATGCGAGATGTCCGTCTTCTCCTACGCCACCCATGAAGAGGTCGATTCCGCCTGCGGCCTCGATCTTCTTCTCATATGCTGCACATTCGGCTGCAAGGTCGGGAGCATTTCCGTTGAGAATGTTTATATTTTCTTTAGGCACATCAACATGGTCGAAGAAATTCCTTGCCATGAAGGAATGGTAGCTCTCCGGATGCTCTTCAGGAAGACCTACATATTCGTCCATATTGAAAGTGATTACATTCTTGAAAGAAACCTCTCCGGCTTCATACATCCTGATAAGTTCCTTGTACGTTCCCACAGGAGTGCCTCCGGTCGGAAGACCGAGAACGAAAGGTTTGTCTGTTACGGCAGCTTTTGCCTTGATTCTGGAAACGATATATCTGGCTGCCCAGACAGAACCGTCCTGTGAGTTCTTTTCAATAATAAGTCTCATGTTGTTGTATTAGAATAGTTTAACAAATACTTCAATAGCTTGGTACTCAGCCATTCCAAGCTCGTCATAGAGCCTTGCCGTGTTCTGGGTCCTCTCTTCTGCCCTCTGCCAGAACTCCCTCGGGTCTTCTCCCGGGAACGGAACGATGTCTTTCTGGGACAGATGGCGGTAGATTGCGTGGCGCTTCTTGATGACCTCGTCAGGACTTAGCGGAACAGCCATGTCTACCTTGCCAAGCTCCCATTCCATCCATGCGCCCCTGTAGAGCCATACATGGCATTCTTTCAGCCATGCTTCGTCCTTCAACTGGTTCAAAGCCTCGAGAACGGCCTCCGTGCAGACTCTGTGAGTGCCATGAGGGTCGGCAAGGTCTCCGGCCAGATAAATCTGATGAGGCTGGACCTTCTGGAGAAGTTCTATGATTATGTCAATGTCGGCCTGGGTGCGCTCGCCTTTCTTGATGCCTCCGGTCTCATAGAACGGCAGGTTGAGGAAGTGGGTGTTCGTCTCGTCGTTGAGTCCGAAAGAGCGGACAGCGCTCTTGGCTTCGCTGCGGCGGATTGCACCTTTGAGCTCGAGGAGTGCGCGTGGCTCAGGCTGTCCCGGCTTCTTGGATGCGATGATTTCCTTCACTTCGTCGAATCTGTCACCGAAGCCGATTTCGCGTGCAGCATCCATATGCTGGAGAACCACGTCGTCATGAACTGCAACATTGCCGGAAGTCTCGTATGCTACATGCACGTCATGCCCCTGTTCAACAAGACGGATGAATGTTCCTCCCATCGAGATGACATCGTCGTCAGGATGAGGAGAGAAAATCACTACCCTCTTAGGGAAAGGAGATGAAGGTACCGGTCTGGTGCTGTCGTCGGCATTCGGCTTTCCTCCAGGCCATCCTGAAATGGTGTGCTGGAAGTCGTTGAATACATTTATATTGATCTTGTCGAAAGGACCGTGTTTCTCAAGAAGCTCTCCGAGTCCGTTTGCGAGATAGTCTGCCTGGGTAAGCTTGAGAATCGGCTTGTGGACCTGCTCGCAGAGCCATACCACTGCCTTCCTGATGAATTTAGGAGTCCATTCGCATGGCCCGACAAGCCAAGGTGCCACATTCCTTGTGAGAAGGCTTGCGGAGTTCTCGTCGGTGTAGAATGAAATGTTGGCGTGTCTCTGAAGGAGGGATGCAGGGCATGAAGGGTCCATCTTGTCCTCTACTATGCTCTTCACGACCTGAGCCTTGTCTTCGCCCCATCCGATGAGATAAATCTTCTTGGCGCTCATCATCGTGGAGATACCCATTGCTATGGCAGTGTGAGGAGTCATCTCGATGTTGCCGGCAAAATTCCTCGCCTGCCTTTTCCTTGAACCGTAGGACAGAAGCACGGTCCTGGTGCGGCTCTGGTCAGAAGCTCCTGTCTCGTTGAATCCAATCTGGCCTTTTTCCCCTACTCCCATCACGAGGAGGTCAAGGTTGGATGCCATTGCATCGTATCTTGAGCAGAAATCGGATACATAAGAACTGTCATGCTCCTCTGAAAGCTTCGGCACATGTACGCTCTCAGGCTTTACATCCACCTTTGATACGAGTTCTTCATAAAGCCTCCTGTTGCGGCTGTGTCCGTCGGCAGGAGCAGGATAGTATTCGTCAATGCTGAAGATTTCAACATTACGGAACGAGACCTCGCCGGCCTGATAGCGGCTGACAAGTTCCCTATAGAGGGTAACCGGAGATGAGCCGGTAGTGAGTCCGAGGCGGAAAGTCCCATCGCAGGCTTTGATTGATGAAACAATTTTGTCAGCAAGGGTCTTGCTTGCCACTTCTTCATCTTCAAAGATATGTGCTGGAATCCTTTCGTATGAATGCTTGATTCCATTCGGCAGGCCGGCCTCTATGAGGCCCCCGTCTTTAGGCAATGAAAACTTTTTCATGTAATATATGTGGTTTAATGTATTAATGCATTTCAACAAATATACTAACTTTTATGCAATAAAGTCATGTGCGATGCCGATAAAAAGAAATATTTTCGATTTTTAGATAAAAATGATACGAATTGAAAAATTTTTGTCAAAACATGATGGATTATGAAAAAATATAAATACATTTGTTTCCTACACTAAAATTTATGACACTATGACTAATCTGTTTTATTTCGTACCTGGAGCAGCGCTTGTCGCTTTGTTCTTTGCGTGGTTCTTCTTCAGGCAGATGATGAAGGAAAGCGAGGGAACGGTGACAATGAAGGAAATCGCGCGGTTTGTCAGGGAAGGAGCCATGGCTTATCTTAAACAGCAGTACAAGGTCGTGACCATCGTGTTCGTTGTACTCGCTGTTTTTTTTGCAGTGCTCGCCTATGTTTTCCATGTGCAGAATCCATGGGTTCCGTTCGCATTTCTTACTGGAGGTTTCTTCTCCGGACTTGCCGGATTCATAGGCATGAAGACTGCGACTTATGCGTCCGCCAGGACAGCCAATGCCGCCATGCGTTCACTTGATTCTGGTCTCAAGGTTGCATTCCGTTCAGGTGCCGTGATGGGCTTGACGGTTGTCGGACTCGGACTTCTCGACATAGCAATCTGGTGGTTCATCCTTTCGGGATTCTACCCGACGACAGATCCTCAGAATCTCGTAATCATTACAACTACAATGCTCACATTCGGAATGGGTGCTTCTACTCAGGCACTCTTCGCGAGAGTCGGAGGAGGCATCTATACCAAGGCTGCTGATGTCGGAGCCGACCTCGTTGGCAAGGTTGAGGCCGGCATCCCTGAAGATGACCCGAGGAATCCGGCAACAATCGCGGACAATGTTGGTGACAATGTGGGCGATGTGGCAGGAATGGGTGCTGACCTTTATGAGTCATACTGCGGTTCCATCCTTGCAACTTGCGCTCTCGGTGCTTCCGCCTTCTATGTTGACGGTACCGCCTTCCAGATGAAGGCCATCTTCGCACCAATGCTCATTGCTGCCGTGGGAGTCGTGCTTTCAATCATTGGAATATATGCAGTCCGCACAAAGGAAGGGGCAGGAATGAAACAGCTCCTCAAATCACTCAGCGTAGGAACAAATCTCAGCTCCGTCCTCATCGCAGGTGCCACTTTCGGCATAATGTGGCTTCTCGGCATGGAGAACTGGTGGCAGATTTCCCTGTCGGTCGTAGTCGGACTTCTCGCCGGAGTAATCATAGGTCAGGCTACTGAATATTACACTTCACATTCATATCGTCCTACCCAGAAACTGGCAGAGAGCGCCCAGACAGGTCCTGCCACAGTCATTATATCAGGTGTAGGTCTCGGTATGCTTTCGACTGCCATTCCTGTCATCACCATTGCAGTGGCAATTCTCCTGTC
The DNA here is from genome assembly GCA_051870095.1 of Candidatus Cryptobacteroides sp. Lineage (GTDB taxonomy): Bacteria > Bacteroidota > Bacteroidia > Bacteroidales > UBA932 > Cryptobacteroides. Next base: position 6,491 of record JBJEBN010000077.1, read on the forward strand.
ATTCTTCTGCGCCAATGGATTTGACATGTCGTTCTCGGCACAGAGCCTCAGCATGGGACTTTACGGCATAGGCATAGCTGCCGTGGGTATGCTTTCGACTCTCGGTATCACCCTGGCCACTGACGCATACGGACCGATTGCCGACAATGCCGGAGGAAATGCCCAGATGAGCGAGCTTGATCCGGAAGTTCGTAAACGCACCGACGTTCTCGACGCCCTCGGCAATACGACGGCGGCAACAGGAAAAGGCTTCGCCATCGGTTCGGCCGCCCTTACAGGCCTCGCCCTTCTTGCATCATATATAGAGGAAATCAAGATAGGACTGGGTCATATCGGAAAGCAGATAGTTTCAGCATCCGGAGAACTCATAGATGCAGCCAATGCCACCATACCGGATATCATGTCTTTCTACAATGTCGATCTGATGAACCCGATGGTGCTTGTGGGTGTGTTCATCGGTGCCATGATGTCATTCCTTTTCTGCGGCCTGACGATGAATGCTGTCGGCAGGGCCGCACAGAGCATGGTGACCGAGGTGCGCAGGCAGTTCCGTGAAATAAAGGGTATCCTCACCCGTGAGGCCAAACCTGACTATGCAAGGTGCGTCGAGATCTCCACAAAGGGGGCTCAGCGTGAAATGCTTGTGCCAGCCCTCATTGCAATTATAGTTCCTGTGATAGTCGGTCTCGTTCTCGGAGTCGCCGGAGTGATGGGCCTTCTCATCGGAGGACTCGGAAGCGGATTCGTACTTGCCGTATTCATGGCCAATTCCGGCGGAGCATGGGACAACGCCAAGAAATATGTCGAGGAAGGCAATCTCGGAGGCAAGAATTCTGAAGCCCACAAGGCTACTGTCACAGGAGATACAGTAGGAGACCCGTTCAAAGATACATCAGGACCGTCACTCAACATCCTCATCAAACTCATGAGCATGGTGTCGATAGTGATGGCAGGATTGACTGTGTGGATTCATTGAGCCGTCAGTGCTCTTGATAATCGGGGGATGGCCGCAAGGTCATCCCCTTGTTTTTATGTTTTGGCATGCATTTTTTATTATCTTTGCAGTCTATGACAAAATGCGGATTTTGATTATATGAAACATGACAATATAATAGAAGAGCTGGCGGGGAAGGAATATGAGCACGGGTTTGTGACGGATGTCGAACAGGAGTTTATTCCAAAGGGGTTGAACGAGGACATCATCCGTCTCATATCGGCAAAGAAGGAAGAGCCGCAGTGGCTTCTCGATTTCCGGCTCGAGGCTTTCAGGAAATGGCAGAAGATGAAGGTCCCGAAGTGGGCTCATCTTGACATACCTGACATCGACTTCCAGGACATTATATATTACGCGGCGCCTAAGAAGGATTCGGACCGCCCGAAGGAGATTGACCCTGAACTTGAAAAGACATTTGACAAACTCGGGATTCCTCTCGGGGAGCGTGCGGCGCTTGCCGGGGTGGCCGTTGATGCGGTTTTTGATTCCGTGTCTGTCACAACCACTTTCCGTTCCGCCCTTGCAGAGAAGGGTATCATATTCTGCTCTTTCTCCGAAGCTGTCAGGGAGCATCCTGATCTTGTGAGGAAATATCTCGCCACGGTGGTTCCTGCAGGCGACAATTTCTATTCTGCTCTCAATTCTGCAGTCTTCAGCGACGGGTCTTTCTGCTATATTCCGAAAGGAGTACGCTGTCCGATGGAGCTTTCAAGCTATTTCCGTATAAATGCAAAGGGTACAGGCCAGTTCGAGAGAACGCTCATCGTAGCGGACGAGGGATCCTATATCAGCTATATGGAGGGCTGTACGGCTCCTATGCGTGACGAGAACCAGCTTCATGCCGCAGTCGTGGAAATCATTGTCGAGAAGGATGCGGAGGTGAAGTATTCCACGGTGCAGAACTGGTACCCCGGTGATGCACAGGGGCGTGGGGGTATCTTCAATTTCGTGACCAAAAGAGGAATATGCAAGGGAGAAGGGAGTCACCTTTCATGGACTCAGGTGGAGACAGGTTCCGCCATCACATGGAAATATCCGTCCACAATCCTGAAGGGGGACAATTCTTCTTCTGAATTCTACTCCGTAGCTGTGACCAACAACTTCCAGCAGGCGGACACAGGTACGAAGATGATACATATTGGCAAGAATACGAGAAGCCGTATAATCAGCAAGGGAATTTCCGCAGGAAGGAGCCAGAACAGTTACCGCGGTCTAGTCAAGATGCTTCCCGGAGCAGACAATGCCCGCAATTATTCGCAGTGCGACAGCCTGCTCATCGGTGACAAGTGCGGAGCCCATACATTCCCTGACATACAGAATGCCAACAGGACGGCTGTGGTGGAACACGAAGCCACCACTTCCAAAATCAGTGAGGACCAGCTTTTCTATTGCAACCAGAGGGGTATCGGTCCGGAGGAGGCAGTGGGTCTGATAGTGAACGGATATGCCCGTGAGGTACTTGCGAAGCTTCCTATGGAGTTCGCTGTCGAAGCGCAGAAACTCCTGCAGGTATCCCTTGAAGGCTCCGTTGGTTGATAAACCTATCAAACCGGCAAATGTCATCCCGAGTTTATTTAAAACAGAATATTCTCACCCCGGTTAAAAAGCATAAAATTGTCATCCCGCTTTTAATAAACATAAAATTATCATCCCGGTTTTAATAAACATAAAATGTCATCCCGAGCGAAGCCGAGGGATCTAAAAATAACAAATGGACTTTTTGAATTATACATTATTTACGATAGGAGGAGACACCCCAGTCCTGCTCATCGATTTGTTGACATCGGTGTTCGGACTTGCATGCGTATTCCTCGCAGGACGCAACAATAAATACAATTTCTACATAGGCTATGTATATACTTTCCTGCTTTTCCTGATGTTCTGGAACAAGCACCTTTACGCCAGCCTGATTCTCCAGCCTATATCATTGGGAATCAATATCCTCGGCCACTACCGCTGGACTCATCCCAAGAAGGATGAAGAGAGCTCTGATGACCACACGGCGCTGAAGGTAAGCCTGCTTACATGGCCGCAGCGCATGATAGCAATCGCTTCCGTATTCATCCTTGCGGGTGTTTGGGGATGGCTTTTGAGCATGCTCGGCAATAGATGGATGGTCGGGGTGTTCCCGTCAGACCCGGTTCCGTATCTTGACGCCTGCGTGACCGTGCTCATACTCGTGGCACAGTTCCTGTCTGCATTGAAGAAATGGGATTGCTGGATAGCATGGCTGCTCGTGAACATCACCCAGCTGATACTCCATATATCAGTAGGCCATGTGTTCATGCCTATTGTCTGCGCACTGTATCTCATAAACGGATTATGGTCGCTTGTAACTTGGTTCAAACTTTATAGAAAAAACGCTTGATATGGCAAACGAAATATTGTTGAATATCAGAGGCCTCCACGCCGGCATCGAGGGAAAGGAAATCCTCAAGGGTGTGGACCTCACAATCCGCAAAGGTGAAATCCATGCAGTGATGGGTCCGAACGGTGCCGGAAAGAGTACGCTCTCGGCAGTCCTCGCCGGAAAGCCACAGTTTACGGTCACAGCCGGTTCCATAGAGTTCCTCGGCCAGGACCTGCTGGCCATGTCTCCTGAGCAGAGGGCATGGGCAGGCATTTTCCTGTCATTTCAGTATCCGGTGGAGATTCCGGGTGTCACTATCACGAATTTCATGAAGACTGCCGTCAACTCCCATAGGGAGGGAAAGGGTCTCGAACCGCTGAAGGCCGCAGAATTCCTCAAGCTCATGCGTGAGAAGATGGCTTTCGTGCAGATGAAACCGGAATTCGCCAAGAGAGAAGTGAATGTAGGATTCTCCGGAGGAGAGAAGAAACGCAATGAGATTTTCCAGATGGCGATGCTCGATCCTGTGCTCGCTATTCTTGACGAGACGGACAGCGGACTCGACGTGGATGCCCTGCGCATCGTGGCAAATGGAGTCAATGCCCTCCATACGCCGGAGAAATCGGCAATTGTAATTACTCACTATCAGAGACTCTTAGAGTATATAGTGCCTGATGTGGTGCATGTGCTTAAGGACGGAAGGATAGTCAAGACTGCCGGGCGTGAGCTCGTGGCCGAAATTGAGGAGAAAGGTTATGACAGCCTGTAATGATATGAACAGACCTGGAACCGTTACCGTACCTGAGAACGGGAGCATTCAGAAGGTCATCGTGCTCGGGGGCGAAAATTTGCCCGGGACCGGCGGAGTGGAATCTCTTCCGGGTGAAATCGTGCTTGGACGTTGTTCCCGTGCCGATATAGTCATTGTAGTGCTTCCTGGAGCAAGCTGCGACCTTCCGATTGCAATCCGTCTTGCCGGCGAGGGAGCAGAGGCTGAAGTTTCCGGAATATATGTCTGCGGAGCGGACGAGAAGGTTAGGATTGCCGTTGACATGTTCCATGATGTGCCTCATTGCAATTCCCGCCAGTTGTTCAAAGGAATTGCTTCCGGCAGGTCGAGGGTGGATTTCTATGGCAAGATAGTCGTGGCTCAGGACGCCCAGAAGACGGAGGCATATCAGGAAAATCACAATCTTCTGTTGTCTGAAGATGCCAGGGTCAACACCAAACCGCAGCTTGAAATATATGCCGACGATGTCAAATGCTCACATGGAGCCACTGTTGGGAAGCTGAACGAGGATGAGCAGTTCTATATGCGCTCGAGGGGCATCACCCTGGAAGACGCTAAGGTGCTTCAGATGATATCGTTCGTGTCCCCGGTTCTGGATCATGTGTCCGACATGTCCTTGCGTGAGGGAATCGCTTCAGTAACGGAAAACTCTTTGAGAAAGCTCTTATAATGATTACAAGACCGAATGTCAAGATAAATCTCGGACTGAATGTCCTTCGCAGGCGCGAAGACGGATTCCATGACCTGGATACACTCTTCGTTCCTTATATGGAAATCTCCGACACACTGGAAATCATATCAGGGGACGATTTCAGCAGGACTTCAGCTTCTCTTTTTGCACGTTACGGATCTCATGGAGAAACAGGAGAATGCGTGAAATCCTTGGTCCAGGCCGTGTCGGACGACGGGAAGATGATGATTACCATCGCCCGTGCCGAGGGCGTGGTCTGGAACCCTTTGAATGACTTGTGTGCAAAAGCATACCGGATTCTTGCCGGGGATTACAATCTGCCTCCTGTGAAGATTTTTCTTGAAAAGACATCTCCTGTAGGTGCAGGTCTGGGAGGAGGGTCTTCAGATGCAGCATTTGCACTGAGGATGCTCAATGAGATGTTCTCGCTCGGGCTTGATGACATGGCCCTTGCCAGTTATGCCTCACGGCTTGGAAGTGACTGCGCCTTTTTCATATACAACCGCCCGATGCTCGGACAGGGAAGGGGAGAAATCCTAACCCCATATCATCTTGAAGGCTTCGGATATGGTCAGGAGGGTGCTTCGGACTTGCCGTTCACAGTGAAGGTAGTCGTGCCGGAAGGAATATCCGTTTCGACAGCCGAGGCCTATCGCGGAATTACGCCTCATATTCCTCAAATTCCCCTTTCAGAGGCTCTTGCCTTGCCTGTTGACAAATGGAAGGACTGCTTGGTCAATGATTTTGAGACCACCGTATTTGCCGTACATCCCGAACTGGCCTCCATCAAGGATTCCCTCTACGAAAGCGGAGCAGTCTATGCCTCGATGTCCGGCTCCGGTTCCGCCCTTTTTGGAATCTATCAGTCTGCTGAACAAGAGTGAGCATGGATTTATTAAAACAGAAAAGTGTGACGAAGAGAGTCGCACTTTTTTTGTTTTAAGGCATTGCTTTTACGGAATGTGACTTACTTTGCCCGAAATGTATATCACGATGATTTGGGCTGAAATGAGATTGATGGATTATGTGAAAACATCGTTGATGATGTTGATTTGTATTGTGATGCCTTCCTGTGGAATTGTGGAAATCGGCGGTTCGCAGGGACAGGATACCGGAGTATGGAAGCCTCATGATCCGGGTGAGAATGATAAGCCGGTGGGGCATTCCATACTTTATATGACGACCATGGAATACCCGAAAGGCTATGACTGGATGACAGATGTCGCAAAAGGAACGGTGAAATGCTCCCTTGTCGTGTATGCCGACGGATCTCCGACTCTGAAACTTGCAGTTGGAGACAGTTATTGCATCAGTTCTGATCCCGATATGCACAGACTGATTCATGGAAGCGTTTACACCGATTTCTCAACGGAATCAGAGACTGTCATAAAGAGGGACGGAGTGGAATGCTTTCGTTATGGGGCGCGCGAATCCATATTTGGGATGAACGCAGCCGGAGACGATATATATACATTGGGACAGTCGCGCAACGGTGCCGGATTTTCCTTCAGAAAAAACGGTGAGACCATTATAGCAAGGAAATACGGCTATCTTTTCCGACATCTTGACTGCGGGGAGGATGGAGAAATGTCTTTTGCTTTCTATGAGCCAGTTTCATCAGAGGATGAAGTTTTGGAGAGGTACTATCTTGTTAGAGATTCCGTGATCACGCAGGTGGCCCTCCGGGAGGATATAAAGAAGGTCTGGGATGTCTTGCTTCACGACGGTGAAGCATGTTATACGGCAAGTGTGAAAGGATTTGCCGGTCTGATGCTTGCCGAGGGCGAAAAACTGTCCGCTTTGACAATCCCCTATGGAGCCGAGGTTTTGTCCTGCAGGATGTTCGTATGTGATGAAGATTTGTGTGTCGAGGCTGTTGTCAACCATTTGGGAAGCATATACAGCACCGTATGGAAGGATGGAAAGAGGTTGTGCGGTTTTTCTGCAGGAATGTCAATGTCGGCCATTTATTCCAGTGATGGTGGCGTGAACTGTGTGCTGAATCCCTTGTCAAGGAATGATGCCGGGATGATATACAGAAACGGTGAGGTCTATGAAATGCCTGAGGGATATTATTCTATGAGCGGAACTACTGCGGCTTCAGTCAACGGGATTCTCCATGTAGGCTTGTCATCCTCGTCAGGGCAGTCCCCGATACTGTGGAAGGAAGGCCAGACCGAGATGGTTGCCATCAATGGATTCATATCATCGCTGAGCTCAGGCCGCCTCGTCCCATGACAGGGTTCTTGATCCGTCAGGATTCACATGGATGTTGACCCGGAGCGTATCTTCAGGAAGGAGTTCCTCAATATTCTCGGGCCACTCCATGATGCAGAGGCATCCGCTGTAGAGGTAGTCCTCAAGCCCGATGTCAATGGCTTCTGAAAGCTTGTTGATGCGGTAAAAGTCGAAATGGTACATCGGTTCTCCGTCAGCCCTCATATATTCGTTGATTATAGCGAATGTCGGCGAGCCTACAGGGTCGGTAACGCCCAATACCCTGCATATCGCAGTCGTGAAGGTGGTCTTTCCGGCTCCCATTGGAGCGAAAAATGCGATGAGCTTCCTGTCACTGATTCTTTCAAGGAATTCAGCCGCAGCCCTGTCAATATCCTCTATCCCGTGAATTGTAATCTCCTGTTTCATCTTGAATGGTATATCTTTGCAAAGATACTCAAAAACATGGAAATCCGAATCAGATATGCCGGTCGAGAAAGCGGTAGGAGGATGCTTCGGCAATGTGTGCCGTGGTTATTGAAGGGGAATTCTCGAGGTCTGCAATCGTACGGGCGAGTTTCAGGATACGGGAGCATGCCCGGGCAGACAGTCCCATCTTGTCTATAAGCTTCTCCAACAAGGTCTTGCAAGCGCTGTCCAGGACGCAGTGCTGCTCCGTTAGACGATTGTCCATAGCAGCGTTGCAGAAAATGCCTGTACCATGGAACCGGTCTCTCTGAATCTGCCGGGCTTTCATCACTCTTTCAGCCACAGCCTGGCTCGGTTCGGCGCTTCTGCGCTCCACAAGTTGTCTCGGGCTCACCGGATGCAGCCATAGCTGGATGTCAATTCTGTCCATTATGGGACCGGATAGTTTCGACAGGTAGGACAATCTCTGTGATGGAGTGCAGGTGCATCTGTCACCTTCTCCGTAATAGCCGCAGGGACAGGGATTTGCGGCTGCCACAAGCATGAAGTCGGAAGGGAATTCTATCTTGGACTTGAGTCTGGAGATAGTCACCTTGCGGTCTTCCATAGGGCCTCTCAATGCTTCCAGGACTCTTTTGGGCGCCTCGCAGAATTCGTCCATGAAGAGTATTCCGTTGTGGGCGAGCGAAATCTCTCCTGGCATGATATGCCCAGAACCTCCTCCTATGAGGGCTGCAATGGAAGCGCTGTAGTGAGGCGCACGGAATGGCCTTTGCCTCATCAGCCCTCCGGCATGGCCGCCTTTTCCGGCAACTGAATATATCTTGCTGGTCTGGAGCGACTCTTCCAGGGTCATCGGAGGGAGAATGCCTGCCATTGCTTTTGCAAGCGTGCTCTTGCCCGATCCGGGAGGACCAATCATAATCAGATTATGCCCTCCTGCAGCAGCCAGCTCAATGCCTCGCTTTGCATTTTCCTGACCGATGATTTCTGAAAAGTCCGGCACTGATTCACCCCATTCGCCATTGGTGGTAAACCATTCTTCACAGGAAATGTTTCTGGCAAGCAGATGAGAACAGTCGGATTCACCGGAAAGGATGTCGAGCACATCTTCGAGACTTCCTACTCCATATACCTCGATATCATGGAAATCGACAGCTTCCAATGCCGATGCTTTCGGGAGGATGCAACCCTTGAATCCGCTCTTTGCTGCGAGCTCTACTGTGGGGAGAGCCCCGGGAATCGCCCTTACCGATCCGTCGAGCCCGAGTTCTCCCATGACAATGTATCTGTCAAGCAGTGGCAGATTGCGCTGGCCTGATGCGGAGATTATGCCCAAAGCAATCGGCACGTCATAACCGCTGCCCTTCTTGTGCATGTCGGCAGGAGCAAGATTGATTACAATTTTTCTTCCTGGAATACGGAATCCCATTGATTGTAAAGCGGTTATCGTTCTTAATAGGCTTTCCTTGACAGCCGCGTCGGCAAGTCCCACAAGATGGATTCCTATTCCTGTACATATATCGGTCTCCACGGTTACCCTGACAGCCTCTATCCCGATACACTTGGCTCCGTAAATGTTCGTCATCATGTTGTTTGTATTTTAGAATTCATTGATATTCCGGCACAATGCCATCCCAAATGTCGCGTGAAGGAATGAGAATGGATATAAAAAACAGAAAAATGTGGTAAATTTGCGGAGCGCAAATAAATTTATATATATGATAAAAAAATCTATAGAGGCCGTCGGGCGTTATTTCCTTTTCTTGAAGATGGTTTTCAGACGGCCGGAGAAATGGAGGATATTCTGGAGGCAGTTCGTCAAGGAGACTGACAAGCTCATCCTGTCTTCCATAATCATAGTCGGCGTCATCTCCGTGTTCATTGGAGGTGTCCTTGTGATCCAGACAGCGTCCAACCTCGAGAATCCTATAATTGACAAGATGTATGTGGGCTATATGGTCAGGGAGAGCCTTATCCTCGAATTCTGTTCCACAATGATTGCATTGATTCTGGCAGGAAAGATGGGATCCAACATCGCCTCCGAGATTGGAAGCATGAGAATTACGGAGCAGATTGACGCCATGGACATGATGGGAATAAACTCGGCATGTTTCCTCGTTCTTCCCAAAGTGCTTTCCGTCACTGTACTCAGTCCGCTTCTGATGCTCATGAGTTTCGCACTGGGACTTGTCGGGGGCTGGTTCGTTGTCGATGTGACACAGATTATCCCCACGGCATCGTATATTACCGGCATCAAGTCGTTCTATAACGGGTTCTACATATTTTACAGCGGCTTCAAGATGTCCCTGTTCTGCTTCATGATTTCCACCATTGCAGCCTTCAACGGCTATTATGCGCACGGAGGTTCGCTCGGGGTGGGCCGTTCAAGTACAAAGTCGATTGTCATCACAAGCATCCTGATACTGATGGCAGACCTCATCGTTACCCAGCTGATGCTTTATTGACAGCCATCAGCATAAATGACACGCCATATGATAAAGGTTGAAAATCTCATAAAAAGTTTTGACGGAGTACAGGTGCTCAAGGGCATCAATGTCGAGTATGAAGCGGGGAAATGCAATATGATAATCGGTGCGAGCGGTTCCGGCAAGACTGTGCTGCTCAAACATCTGATAGGTCTGCTCGAACCGGACAGCGGAGACATCTGTTACGGTGACACCAAACTGTCGGAGATGACATACAAGGAGAAGAAGAAACTGAGACAGAGAATCGGCATTCTCTTTCAGGGAAGTGCGCTGTTCGATTTCGCAACGGTGCTTGAGAATGTCATGTTCCCTATGGATTTCTTCACTGATTGGTCAGATGCCGAGAAACGTGAGAGAGCACGCTATTTTCTCAACAAGGTGAATGTGGTTGGTTCAGATGACAAATATCCCAATGAACTCAGCGGAGGCATGCAGAAGAGGGTAGGCATAGCAAGGGCAATCGCTCTAAATCCCGAATACCTTTTCTGTGACGAGCCCAACTCCGGACTCGACCCCTATACATCGATTCTTATAGACCGCCTGATCAGCGACCTTACGAAAGAATTCAACATGGTAACGGTTGTGAACACCCATGATATGAACTCAATCCTCGAAATAGGGGACAAGATAAGCTTCATCTATCAGGGATCGATGCTGTGGCATGGAGACAAGAACACGATTCTCAATACCGAATGCAAGGAACTGAGGGATTTCGTATGCGCGAACACTCTCGCGCGCAACATAATAGAAGGCAGATAACTAAAGCTTTACACGGAGACCAGCTTCGAAACCGAGCATCAGAGGGCGCACTGTCCTTATGCTTGTAGGCTGGCCGTTGTCGAAGTAATATCTGAGACTCGGGTCAATGTAGATTCCGAGATGCTTGCCGAGCAGGAATTCCACACCAACTCCGGCATCAACCGACAGCTGGATTCCCTTGACTTTCTCGGTGTGGACGATGGAACTGCTGAGAACCTGATATTTGTCGGCGACGCATTTCTCGACAGCTCCTCCTGCATAGACATAGAAACGGAGGAAATCCCTGTTTACTATGTTGAAGAATGCGTTCACCGGTATGCCTACGAAATGCTGGCTGTTGCGTATGTCCGATGATTCGGTCCAGTCGACATTGCCTTCGGCATCAACGCTCGTGTATGTGCCGTAGAACTTTCTGGTCAGGAGGGTATATCTGACACCGGTTGCCAGTGACCATCTCGGGGTGAAATCGAACCGCACTCCGGCACCGAATGAAACCGGAATCCCGAATGTGCTGTTGGTGCTGTTCTCAGTTATGCCTGTAGTTGCCTCGGTGTATGATATCGAAGGACGCTTCATCAGACCTCTGCCCTGGCTGTTCTTTGAATTGTTTGTGCCAGCCAGTCCGGAAATCTCCAATGATGTGCGGAACGGTTTCTTTGCAGGGGTTTCGTCATTCCATATATCCGGGAATCTTTCTACCTCAATGGCTTGTCCTTCAGTTGCCTGCTGCTTCTTTGCCGGGTACTTTTCAACGGCCTGTTGCTTTTCCACAATCTGTTGTTTTTCCACATCCTCAGGCTTTGCTGTCGCGGCAGAATCTTCCAATGCGGTTTCAGGCACTTCCGTAAGGATTTCTTCTCCGGAAAACACTGTCTGATTCTCTTCTGGCTTGATGTCGGCAATCCTTGCAGCCTCCGCCGCAGTCTTTATGATTCTCTCTTCAGGCTGGACCGCTTCCGATGTGTGCGGCGTCTCGGCAATCATAATCTGCTGGACGCCAGTATTTTCTGCGGGTTGAGGCACGACTGCGATCATTTCCTCTCCGGAAACAGGGTCTGAAATATCGCCTTGGTCGTATGACAGGATGACTCCGAGTCCGAGCATTGCCGCTACAGCGACACCGACCGCACTCCTCCGGAAGATGACCACAGCCTTCTTCCTGCGTGCAATCCTGTCAAGGCCGGACGATATACCCTCCCAGACATGGGCGGGAACTTCTTCCTGTCCTTCCTGAAGGATGGATCTGAACATCAGGTCCTGGTCGTTATGATTATTGTCATCAAACATTTTCAATCTCCTTGATTTTAGTCTGGAGCCATGCCCTTGCACGGCTGAACTGGGTTCTTGAAGTCGTTTCCGTGATACCGAGCATCTGCGCGATTTCCTTGTGGGAATAGCCCTCGATGGCGTACATGTTGAAAACGGTCCTGAAGCCTGTCGGGAGCGACATTACGAGCTTCATCAACTCCTTGTATCCTATGTTCTGCATCTGGGAGACCGTTTCCGCCTTCATTCCTCTTGCCGTCTCGAGCTCATCGCTGATTTTCAGCGCGTCCTTCTTGCGGAGGTTCATCAGGGCCGTCGTTACGAAAATCCTTCGCGCCCAACCTTCAAAAGAGCCGTCTCCCTTGTAGCTGTCCAGTTTTGTGAACAATGTGATGAAACCGTCCTGGAGAATGTCTTCCGCAAGGGTCCTGTCACCGACATAACGGATGCATAGAGGGTACATCCGAGGTGCCAGCCGGTCATACAAAACCTTCTGGGATGCCCTGTCGCCCTTTATGCAATCTTCAATTAGCTGTCGGTCAAAGAGTTCTGCCACGGTTAACGATGTGGGTCCTCTTCGGTTTCCAATTGTTGTCCACCGAAAAAAGATGCACTTGGGACCCTTTATGTTGCATCATTCAAACAATTTTCCCAAATTTATGCAATTGTTCCGGATTTTGAATATTATTTTTGTACGATTTTACTTTGGCTCTCCATTTGCAGGATAAAGCCTTTCGCGCAAACTATTGTGAATATGGACAGAATATACAATATTTCTTTGGTATGCATTGCCGCACTCTTTCTTTGTGCACATCCGGCGTCAGCCCAGCTGCCGACTGCAGCCGCCCAGAGGGAGAACATGGTGCTTGTCGCTGTAGACAGGTTTGACAGCGGTGATGCCGAGGGAGCTAAGAAGATATTGAAGGAGGTGCTTGATGCCGACCCTTCGAACGATGCTGCCAATTATTATATGGCAATGTCATGCATTGCAGGGAATGATACAGCCAAGGCTGAGGTTTACCTGAAAAAGGCGGCAGAACTTGACCCTGGCAACTTCTGGTATCGTTACCGTCTTGCAGGGCTTTATGCCGTGACTTCGCGCAAGGAACTTACAGTCTCGATGTATGAGAAGCTTCTCGAAGATTTTCCTCGCAGGAGCGAGCTGTATTTCGACCTTGTGGAGCTTTATTCCTCTCAGGGAGAGAATGAAAAGGCACTTGAAACATTGGACGAGGTCGAGACCATATTCGGCAAGACGGAGTCCACTGCAATGTTCCGCTTCAACCTGCTTCACAGGATGCAGCGGGGAGAAGAAGCATTCGCATCATTGGAAGAGTACAACAAGGAGTATTCCTCTCCTTATGTACTTTCCACCCTTGCGGACTGGCAGATGTCCATGTACAACGACTCTACAGCCCTTGCATATTACAATGAGGCTCTGGACATAGCTCCGGACTATGCTCCTGCGCTTCTGGGCAAGGCTGAGACTTTGAGGATGACCAGGAAATATGATTCATATTTTTCAGTGCTGAACAGATTCGTCTCGCTTGAGGATTATTTGGCAGAAGGCAAGAGCGACTACCTTATGGCCCTTGTGCAGAGGACTGACCCCAAGTTTCTCAAGACATTCACCCCGCAGCTTGATACGGTCTTCACAAACGTGCTCCGCGTTCATCCGGCAGACAGCAGCATTCTCCGCGCCGGTGCAATATATTATTATTCCACAGGCAGGAACGATCTTGCTGACTCATGTTTCCTGAAGAACACCCGTATATGGAGCAAGAGTGTCAGCGCGGCAGCGGATTATGTGGAGTTCCTGATGTATGCCGGGAAGTGGCAGGAGCTTTCACAGGAGGGCAGGGCGGCTTTCGACCGCTTCCCGGATCCCGCTTTCCTCGAAATGGCGAGCGTGGGTGACTATAATATGAAGGAATATGACAAGGTGCTCGATATCTGCTTCAAAGTTCTTGAGGTGGCACCGAAGGACAGTTCGGCAACTTTGAGGGCTTGGTCCACCGCTGGTGACATATATCATCAGAAAGGAGATTCCAAGAAGGCATACAAGGCTTATGAGAAGGCCTTGAAGGTCAATCCGGATTATGTTTATGTGCTGAACAACTATGCATATTACCTGAGCATGGAGGGCAAGAATCTGAAGAAGGCATATGCCATGAGCAAGAAGACCGTCGAGGCGGAACCGGACAATTCCACATATCTCGATACTTTCGGCTGGATTCTGTACCTGCAGGGCAAACCATTGGAAGCCAAGGCATTCTTCAAGCATGCGATGCTCTATGGGGGCAAGGAGAGCGTAGTGGTGATGGACCATTATGCAGAGGTCCTGTATGCCTTGAAGGAATATGACCTCGCATTTGTTTATTGGAACCTGGCACTGAAAAAGAACAATGGTGAGGTTCCGGACCTCGAAGAACGAATAAACCGGCGCAGACAGGCGTCCGGACAATAGGGAAACTATATGAAAAGACTGTTGAACATATTGGTGTTCCTTGCATTCTGCACCATTCTTCCGGCGCAGAACGTGGATGCACAGAAAGAGAAGAAAGCCCGTCTGGAGCGAGAAATCGCAATCATCGACAGGCAGCTTTCCGACAATGCGTCCAAGAGCCGCTCCAAGCTTACCGAACTCGACCTTCTGCGAAAGAAAGTGGAGAACCGGAAAGCACTGCTTGCCGAAACGGACGCCGAGATACAGTCTTATTCATCTCGCATAAGGAAAGCCCAGAAGCAGATAGACTTGCTTCAGGCCCGAGTGGACACCTTGTCCGACCATTATTCCAGGCTTGTCATGTGTGCATACCGCAACAGGGACACGAGGATATGGTACATGTACATGCTTGCGAGCGAAAATGTAAGTCAGGCATTCCGCCGTTTCGGGTATTTCAGGAATCTGGCTTCACAGATGAATTCGGATGCAAGGAAGCTGCGTCAGGCGCAGGAGGAACTTCAGAAGGAGAAGACAGCCATCTCCGCCATGAAGAAGGAGGCTGAAGCCGTAAGGGCAAGGCGTGCTCAGGAACTGTCCAGGCTGAAAGCGGAAGAAGCCTCAGCGGATGCAGTGGTCCGTCAGCTCAACAAGGACAGGAAGAAATACGAATCCCAGCTCGCTGCCAAGAAAAAGCAGGTGGATGCCCTGAACAAAGAACTTGCACGCCTTGTGGCTTCTGCCATGAAAGGCAAGGGCGGGACTTCGTCCAAGTCCGATCCTGAGGCCGTCAAGCTCTCGGCTGAGTTCTCCAGGAACAAAGGCAAGCTGCCATGGCCTGCAGAAGGCCCTGTAGTGGACCAGTTCGGGCAGCGTTACCATCCTGTGTACAAGAATCTGAAGCTTCCTCCGAAAAACGGAATCGAGATAGCCCTGAACAAGAATACCCAGGTGCAGGCCGTTTTCGACGGGGTGGTGAAGCAGATCATGGTACAGCCAGGCTACAATATGTGCGTGATTGTGCAGCACGGCAACTATTTCTCTTTTTATTGCAGGCTTAAAAGCACGGCTGTCAAGGCCGGAGACAAGATAAAGACAGGACAGAACATAGGAGTGGTGGATACGATAAACGGAGAGACAAGGCTGCATTTCGAAATCTGGCAGGCTGACAAACCGCAGAATCCTGTCCTGTGGCTCCGATAAAGACTTATTCGACATGAAGCAGAAAAAAACTATTTTCCTGACCGGCGCGACGGGCAATATGGGCTGGGCAGGATTCAAGGAACTCCATGCCCGCAGGGACAGATTCAATATAAGGATTCTGGCGCGTGACAGCAGCAAGAACCGCAAGAAGCTGGAAAAATATATGGACGACCCATCGGTAGAGATAGTCTGGGGCGATCTGATGAGATATGAGGATGTCCTGAAAGGCGTCCAAGGCAGTGATTATGTTCTTCATGTGGGAGGAATGGTGTCTCCTGCCGCCGACTATTATCCGGAGAAAACATTGAAAGTGAATGTCAGGTCTTCTGAAAATGTGGCAAAGGCAGTTCTCGCCCAGCCTGATGCTGACAAGATCAAGGTGGTATATATAGGTTCCGTAGCACAATATGGCGATCGCAGGCCTCCATATCATTGGGGGCGTACTGGAGACCCTGTGCTTGCAAGCCGTTGGGACATGTATTCCGTGTCGAAGTGCAAGGCTGAGAAAGCAATTGTTGATTCGGGTATAAAACATTGGGTCTCAATTCGTCAGACCGGGATTCTATATCCAGGTATATTGAGTGTCGTGAATCCTACCGCCTTCCATGTGCCTGCGGGAGGTGTTCTTGAGTGGGCAACAATCGAGGATTCGGGCCGGCTGCTTGCTAATGTGTGTGAGGATGATGTTCCGGAAGAGTTCTGGAACAGATTCTACAACCTCAGCAGCGGTGAGCAGTACCGTATGACGAACTATGAGTTTGAGTCGAAGATGCTTGCTGTGCTCGGTTTGCCGGGTCCTGAGAAAGTTTTCGAGCCTCAGTGGTTCGCGACTCGCAATTTTCATGGGATGTGGTACACTGACTCTGATGTGTTGGAATCATATCTTCATTTCCGGGCAAACATTCCGGTGGATCAATATTTCAAGGATATGCAAAAGTCGCTTCCTTGGTTTTATTCGCTAGCGTGCATCGTACCGGCCTTTGCCGTAAAACTCTTCATGAGGCCTTATGCTTACGAGAAGGGATTGGGCACACAGTCGTGGGTGAAGAATGACCCGGAGCGGCTTGAGGCATATTATGGGTCCAAGGCGGAATATGAAAGCATCAGGAGCTGGGATGATATCAGACCTTCATATATAGAGAAGAATATTCAGAAAGCCGGTGACCAGGTCAGGATGCTTGAACATGGATGGGATGAGACCAAATCGTTGGATTCCCTGTCAGACGATGAACTGGAGGCGGCTGCAGTTTTTCGTGGCGGTCATTTCATAAGGCGTATAGAGGGCAACATGTGTGAGTGGGAGTGTGAGAAGGGTCATCTTTTCATGGCATCTCTGGAATATGTCCTTCTCGGAGGCGGATGGTGCACCGAGTGCAATCTGGACAAATGGATTGAGGAGACAGGTCCGTCAAACCGTTTCGTATCCCAACTCAAACATTAAGGTTATTTCGGCTGTACGAGGGCCACGGTGCCGGGAATCGAGTCGTCCGGCTTGCCTTTCAGGTAGATGATACGCTGGTTCGAACTGCCTCTGAACAGAAGTTCCCTGTCTTTCAGGGCCTCGATGAACGGACCGTCCACAATGACGTCAAGATAAGGAAGAATCATGGACAGACGCTCGTCCGCAAGGATTTCTTCGTAAGTGAAACCGGTATAGCACCAGATGGTCTTGCCGGTTTCTTCTTTTATCCTTCTGGCAAGTTCGGTGAATCCTTCCACCTGGTACATAGGGTCACCGCCGGAGAAAGTGACATTGCTGAACTCGTCATCCTTGATAACTTCAAGAATCTCGTCGACTGACATTTCCTTTCCGCCTGCGAAATCCCATGACTGTGGATTATGGCAGCCTGGACAATGGTGCGCGCACCCGGCACAATAGATAGATGTGCGCAGACCCGGTCCGTCGGCCATGGTTTCTTCAAGAATGTCCAGAACCCTGACGGTCCTGGACATTCCAAATTTATCGTTGTTCATTGTTTTTCCTATTTGTGGACAACCCTGTCTTTGAGTTCGGAAAGCTTGGCGCTGTTCCAGCGGTCTGTCGTACCGACGAGGTAGCCGGTGATTCTCTGGAGTTTGTCAATCTTCTTGCTTCCGCAGTGAGGGCAGACCTCGAGGTCGTTGTCGGCATTCTCGAATCCGCAGTCCATGCAACGGTTGCGGTTGTGGTTCACTGAACCGTATCCGATGTTGTATTTGTCCATGAGGTCCACGATTGCCATGATGGCTTCGGCATTGTGTGTGGCGTCACCGTCGATTTCCACATAGAAGATATGGCCGCCGCGTGTGAGGTCGTGGTAAGGAGCCTCGATCTCCGCCTTGTGCTTTGGAGTACATTTATAATATACTGGCACGTGGTTCGAGTTGGTGTAGTAGTCCTTGTCGGTCACACCAGGTATTATGCCGAATTTCTTCTTGTCGAATCTTGTGAACCTTCCGGAAAGGCCCTCTGCCGGGGTAGCGAGGACGCTGAAGTTATGCTGGAACTTCTCTGAATACTCGTTTGCCTTGTCTCTCATGTATGTCACGATTCTCAGACCGAGTTCCTGAGCCTCCTCTGACTCTCCGTGATGCTTGCCGATGAGGGCGATGAGGGCCTCTGCGAGTCCGATGAATCCGATACCGAGGGTTCCCTGGTTGATGACTGCTTCGATGCTGTCATTCTCGTTAAGATTCTCGCATCCGAGCCAGAGAGCTCCCATCAGGAGAGGGAACTGCTTCTTCAATGCAGTCTTCTGGAAATTGAATCTCTCGCAGAGCTGCTTTGCAGTGATGTCGAGTGCCCAGTCAAGCCTGTGGAAGAATGCGGCGATCCTTTCCTGCTTGTCCTCTATGCCCATGCACTCGATTGCGAGGCGGACGATGTTGATGGTCGTGAATGAAAGGTTGCCCCTTGCAATGGATGTCTTAGGTCCGAACCTGTTCTCGAACACCCTTGTACGGCATCCCATTGTAGCGCACTCCCACTGGTAACGCTGAGGGTCGTCCGCTTTCCAGAGCTCGTGATGGTTGAAAGGAGCGTCGAGGTTGATGAAATTAGGGAAGAAGCGCCTTGCAGAAACCTTGCAGGCAAACCTGTACAAGTCATAGTTCTTGTCCTCCGGTAGGTAGCTGACGCCTCTCTTCTTCTTCCAGATTTGGATAGGGAAAATGGCAGTCGATCCGTTGCCCACGCCTTCGTAAGTGGTGTTGAGGATTTCGCGGATGACGCATCGTCCTTCAGCAGAAGTGTCTGTACCATAGTTGATTGAACTGAACACTACCTGGTTGCCTCCTCTTGAATGTATGGAGTTCATGTTGTGTACGAAAGCTTCCATTGACTGGTGAACCCTGCTCACGGTCATGTTGATGGCGTGCTGCACGATTCTCTCGTCACCCTGGATTCCCACGAGGTCACGTTTGATGTAGTCATCAATCTCTATGTCATTGAGCCTGCTGTAATCCTCTCCGTAGAGTTCTCCCAGCTTTTCAAGCTCTTCATGGAATGTCCTTCTCACGAAAGGAGCCATGTAGAAGTCGAAGGCAGGAATTGCCTGACCGCCGTGCATCTCGTTCTGTACGGTTTCCATGGATATACATCCGAGGATGCTTGCAGTCTCGATTCTCTTTGCCGGACGGGACTCTCCATGCCCTGCGAAAAATCCGTTTTTCAGGATTTTGTCGAGAGGGTGTTGCACACAGGTAAGGCTCTTGGTCGGATAGTAGTCCTTGTCGTGGATATGGATATAGGCATTCTTCACGGCATCCTTCACATCCTCTGACAGAAGGCACTCGTCGACGAATGACTTGGTCGATTCAGAAGCGAACTTCATCATCATGCCCGCAGGGGTGTCTGCGTTCATGTTGGCGTTTTCACGGGTGATGTCCGTTGCCTGTGCCTCTATGATTTCCTTGAAAATCTCGCGGGATTTTGCCTTCCTCGCAAGGTTCCTCTGGTTGCGGTATGCAATGTATTTCTTGGCAACTTCCTTTCGCGGACTTTTCATCAGTTCCATTTCCACCTGGTCCTGAATGTCCTCCACGCTCATGTTCTCCTTCTCGATTTTCGAGATGGTTGAGGCAATCTCCGCGGCGAGTACGATATCCTCACCTTCATCTGTTACATTCATCGCCTTAAGGATGGCATCGACAATCTTGCGGTTGTCAAACGATACGACTCTACCGTCGCGTTTTACGACATTCTTGACCATAGTGCAGCTGTGTTGAGTTCTGTCCGGATTCTTTTGGGAAACCGGATTCGAAAGGTTATTTGTTTTGGATAATATTCGGCAGGAATTGCTGATTTCTGACCGGGAAACAAAGGTATATCAATTATCGGAATTTACTTCAAATCTATATGAAAAGTTATTAACAATAATAAAAACACCCTGTTAACTTGTTGATTAACAGGGTATTATAATTGTTGTTTAATTTGAATGAATCCAAATTGGAAAACAAGTTTGTTATAACATGCTCTCCGGACCCTCCGGCATCAGCCTACGAGCCATACAAGGACATGCCGGTCGAAAGTGATGTATTCGAGCTCGAATTCCTCTTCGTGCCCGTCCTTGTGGATGAACGTGGCTTCAAGTTCGCCTTCTCCTTTCGGGCGGAACTTCTCTACCTCAATCTGCTCGGCGAAATCGACCCTGTTCTGTGACATCCTCTTGAAGATGGCTTCCTTCGCACACCAGTAGATGGCGAGCTGCTCGTTCTTCTGGTCCTCGTCGAGGTCTTCGATTTCCTCTTCCGAGAGGGCTTTCTTCTCGACTGCGGAGAAATCCCTGTCGAGGGATTCGATGTCGATTCCGAGGTCATCCTCGTCGTGGGTTATGATAGCCACGTATTTTTCCGTATGGGTGATGCTGATGTTGGTGATGCAGTTCTCGAGATACGGCTTGCCGTTGTCATGATGGTTGAGGTACATCTTTTCCTCAAACACTTCGTTGAGAAGCGCCCTGACTGCAAGTTTCTGCTTTCTCTGGCTCTCGCTGCGGATAAGGGAGATTTCCTCCATTTCGTCATTCGGTACCGAGCTCAGTTCCGTGAGCTCCTGTTCTGTTTCCGTAATCTGCCAAACGGCGATTTCTGCTTTGTTTTCGAGTCTTTTTCTGAGATATAGTGCCATAAATAATGAATAATCGTTTATGAAACAGTGTTGCTTGTGGTGCCTATATACGACAAACCGGTGCGTGCTGACCAAGCACACACGGAAAACCCTTCCTCATTCGCTTCGGAAGTGCCACCCATTATCATATAGATTGGCTGGGACAACGGATCGTCAGACTGCTGGTCCGTCGTGAGTTTCTGTTCTGTCAATATCGGACTGGGAGGTTCCACTGTTATCTGATTTTGAAATCAGCGGCAAATATAACAAAGAGTTTTGATTATGTCAAAAAATTCTCCCGATACACTCCCCAAAGTCCATTCTTTGGAATTATAGTCAAAATCCATGTCGGATGCAAGAAAATGTAAGCAGAAATTATTATCTTTGCAAGGTTTTGAAAAACGAATGTATTATAAGATATAATTATGGATTTTTTGACTAACGAGAAACTTGTTATCGTAGGTGCCGGCGGAATGATCGGCTCCAACATGGTTCAGTCCGTGCTTATGCTCGGCCTCACTCCAAACATCTGTCTGTATGACATCTATGAGCCTGGTGTTCATGGCGTTTATGACGAAATGTGCCACTGCGCATTCCCTGGAGCAAACCTTTCTTACACCGTGGATCCTGCTGTGGCATTCACAGGTGCAAAGTACATCATTTCTTCAGGCGGAGCACCTCGCAAGGAGGGCATGACCCGTGAGGACCTTCTCAAGGGCAACTGCCAGATTGCTGCAGATTTCGGTGAGAATATCAGGAAATACTGCCCGGATGTGAAGCATGTTGTCGTAATCTTCAACCCTGCTGATGTGACAGCTCTTACAGCTCTCATCCATTCAGGCCTCAAGCCTAACCAGCTCACTTCACTCGCAGCCCTCGACTCCACACGTCTGCAGCAGCAGCTCGCACAGGAGTTCGGCGTACAGCAGGACAAGGTGACCGATGCATTCACTTACGGCGGTCACGGCGAGCAGATGGCTGTCTTCGCTTCAAAGGCAAAGATTGACGGCAAGCCTCTTTCAGAGCTTCCTCTTTCAGCAGAGCGTTGGGCTGAAATCAAGCACATGACTACCCAGGGCGGTTCCAACATCATCAAGCTCCGCGGACGTTCTTCTTTCCAGAGCCCGGCTTATCAGGCTGTCAAGATGATTGAAGGTGCAATGGGCGGCAAGCCTTTCACCTGGCCAGCAGGATGCTATGTGAACTGCGACAAATGCGGTTACAAGAATGTGATGATGGCAATGCCTACTGTTATCGATGCTGACGGCGTGCACTTCACCGCACCTGAGGGAACTGCAGAAGAGAAGGCAGCTCTCGAGGCTTCATACGCTCACCTCTGCAAGATGCGTGACGAGATCATCGAACTCGGAATCATCCCTGCAGTTTCAGAGTGGAAGACACTCAACGCAAACCTCTGATCCGTTCAGGAAACAGTGGAAATTGTTTGATTTTGCTGCAAAGTCAAACAAATTATTACCAGATGAACGCCTTTGGACAATCGTCCAAGGGCGTTTTTTCAATTTAACCGTGTATTTTTTCGGTACACGGATAATTCTCCGGAACTTTGCATCGTTGATTAAAAACGATTGGATTATGAGAGAGAGATTATCAATGTATCTGCCGGTTCTGGCATGCCTTGTTTCCGGAGCAGTTTCATGTGAGATTGTGGATGACGACATCATCAAGCATTCGCCACCTGAAGAGGACAGCGTCAAAGTTGCCCTCAGCTCGGTTGCCGGCATCCTTGCTTCCGTACCTTTGGATTATGTCCATCTTCATGAGGTCCATGCCGCAGTAAGCTCCTCTTCCGGAAACGGATATGACGAGGAGTACACCATGAGGGATCTTTTCGTCAATCCGGGGGCAGGAGTGGGAGAGCCCGATGTAGAATCGAAAGTTGCAGAGTTCATGGTCAATCCGCTGAGGAATCTTATCGAGGCTCATGTGCGTTCGGCGGCATCCGTCAAGAGCGGAGGACCGGATTTTCTTGGAGATATGGAGCCGGATGCTTTCCTGAAAGCTTTGACCGACTCTGATGTGCAGATATACTGGCCCTTCTCGGAGAACTGGGACGGAAGCACTTTCCCGGTGGTCACATTCGATCCGGAGGACGGAGGCGATACGAACATCGGCTACAGGCTTGTCGAAGACGCGGACGGGAACAGAAGAGTCGAGGAGGTCATCGTGGATGAGGAATTGGCCCAGAGTACTCCGGTATGGGTGGTCAACCGCAATTCGGATGCCTGCTACACTTCGCTTGAAATGCTACGTCGCGAGGACCCTGACTGGGGTGAAGGAGGTGGTACCATCATAGTCAAACCCTCCGGAGTCCCGTCATCAAGATCTTCGGGAGGAGTGTTGAAGTCGCTGATTCTCAAGGATTTTACCATGAAAAGAAATTTCGACCCATGGTTCGCCGGAGGATCCGAGTTCTTCGTCAAGACAGGCTATGTCAAGGACTTCACGGCTTCGACCGAAGCGGAACTCAAGCTGTACAATCCTACGATTACGGATTTCCTTGTTGTGGTCAAGCGCAGCCAGGTCGGTATTCCGCAGCCTTTCAATGCAATGCTCGTATCGGAATGGAGTGAGCAGATGACCCACTGCGCATTCATGATAACGGAGGATGACGGCGGAACAAAATCGGAGTGGAAATGCACGGCGCTTGTCAGGATTGCATCCAAAAGCTACGGAGTGGAGCTCAACCTGCCTTTCAATTCCAGGGATGACTATGTATGGAGGGGGCAGCTGTCAAACAAATGGCTTGCGGAGAACAGCGATGTAACTGCCCATTTCGGTGATGTGGACCTTACTTTCGAGGTTGTGGAGTCGGGTCACTGACGGTCATTTCGCAGTTGGCGCAGTCGAAATTGAGGGCGAAACGCCTGCCGTTGTTCAGAAGGAAGAGCCTTCGGGAGTCCTTCGTGTGCTTGAGACATAGTCCGAGTTCGTACCTTATGCAGTATTTGGTGCGCATAAGCTCGGCTTCGCGGACTGGTGCCACCTCGTAAGCCATTCCACTGATTCCGGCTCCGGCTTCGGAATATACCGATTCAGCAACCGTATTTGATATGTTCTGCCTGTAGTCTGCCTTCTTTTCCGGATAAGGGAGAATGCCGGACTCCATGCGGTTCCTGTACAGTGCTTTGCTCCTGCATGGTAAAGAGTCGAGGATTTCTGTCAGCCGCCTTCGTATACCGTTGAGGAAAGATGCACTCAGCAGAGGCAGGCAGCTGTCAGTCACAACCTTGCCGAGACAGAATCTGTAATGGCCTGATGATTTTTCCAGCTGGCTCTGCATCAGGGCTTTGATACGGTCCTGATTCTCAGCTGGAATGTCTCCTGCTGGGAAAATCTCAATTGCAACTCTTCCGTCCTGTGACAGGGCTGATGCTGTGATAGAGAATCCCTCTCCCAAGGTGTGGGAGATGCTGATGTCGACAGTGACGGCAATCTCGCGGGTGAACCGGCATCTGTCAATCTCCTTCTCGAATCCGACGCTGATGTTGCGGAAAAGCCTGGCTCCGACAAAGAGCGAAGGAGTGCGCTTGCAGCGGATTGTGTCGCCCGAGCAAACATCTCCGCGGAATCCAGTTACGCTTCCGTCCTCTGCCACGAAGCAGAATCCGTCTCCATTGGCAAGGGCAGTCCTGCGTCCTTCCATGTCCACCTTGATGGTCGATTTGTCATTCGAGAGCTGGCGGATTCTTCCGATTTCCTCACCCATTGATTTAGCGGCATCCATGCTGGCCCATTGCCCGCGCCAGCCGTCGATGAACAGCTGGGTGTAGCCCCTGTTGAATGTCCTGGACAGGTCAGGAATGAAATCACCGGAGACCTTGCCGTAGGATGCTCTGGAATATTTCCCCGGGTTCTGTGCGACAATCCTGTCCAGCTCAAGTGAATAGTCCCTTACCACATTCCTGACATATGAGCTGTTCTTCAGCCTGCCTTCGATCTTGAACGAGGATATGCCTGCATCGGCCAGTTCCCCGAGGCGTTCCTTGAGATTGTAGTCCTTGAGGGAAAGGAGGGCCTTGTCCTTAACAATCACATTGCCGTTCCCGTCCACCAGATCGTATCTTGACCTGCATGCCTGGATACACGCCCCGCGGTTTGCACTTCTGCCTGCAATTCTCTGTGACAGATAACATTGTCCGCTGTAGCATACGCAAAGCGCTCCGTGGACGAAGAATTCAAGCTCGCAACTTACGGCCCGGCGGATGTCCCTTATCTGGTCGAGAGACAGCTCCCTTTCGAGAATCAGCCTTGAGAAACCGAGACTTTCAAGCCAAGCCGCCTGCTCCGGTGTCCGGATGGCGCATTGGGTGGAGGCGTGGAGTGGCAGACGGAAGTCAGACGGCCTCCTGCGCAGGAGATTGATGAATGACAGGTCCTGTATGATTATGGCATCAGCTCCGGCCTCCTGCACTGCCATAAGCTGCTCTTCCGCCTCTTTGAGTTCGTCCTCAAAAATTATGGTGTTGAGCGCGACGAAAATTCTTGATCCGAATCTGTGTGCATGGCGGCAGAGGGCTTCGATGTCACTGATTCCGTTGCCTGCTGCCTGTCTTGCTCCGAACTTCGGTCCTGCTATATACACGGCATCGGCACCGCAGTCGATTGCCGCGATGCCGATTTCCATGTTCCTTGCAGGAGCAAGAAGTTCGAGGTCTGTCATCAGAGATTCTTGAGCTGCTCTGATGCCATCGCACCGTACTGAGGGTCGCTGGCTACCTTCTGATAATACTCTTTGGCTTTCTCCTTGTTGCCTGCCTGCTGGTAGAGAGCGCCGACTGTGAAGATTACACCATTTGCATCCTTTGCTTTAGGAGATATGGCAAGATACTTCTCATAGAACTCGATACAATCGTTGTTCTTGCCGAGCTTCTGAGCTGCACTTGCTGCGAGCTTGTATGCGTTGGCGTTCTCAAGAGCCTCGTTTGATTTTGCTGCATTGTCGATGACAGCCTGATAGTTCTTGGTCTTAAGGGCAGACTGTGCCTTCATAAGGAAAATCTGCGAGATAACCTTGCATGCATTTGCCTCCTGACCGTTAGCCTTTGCAATTTCAAGGGCTCCGAGAGCATCATCAAGCTTTCCGGCTTTCATGTATGCCTGGCCGAGCTGGATTGCTGTGTTTCCGTTATCCGGCTCCATATCAAGAACTTTCTTGAAGTTCTCGGCTGCAGAGGCAAAATCCTTGGCTTTCATGGCCTCTTTTGCGTCAGTGTTGTATTTGAGCTTCCAAGTCTGGTTCACGAGCTCTCCTGCCTCGGATGCAATTTCCTCTTCGCCGTAGCTCTCAGCATATTCCTTTGCCTTGCCGAATGCTTCGATTGCACCATTGAAATCCTTGGAGTTGTAAAGATCCTTTGCGATAGATAAAGAAGTAGAGCAGATAGCCTTCTTGCAATTGTTCACAAGGTCGGTTGCATCATCTCCAAGGGATTCGCTCATCTGGAGTGCATTTTTAAAATGCTCCAGAGCCACAGCGGTGTTACCCATCTGAAGTTCCATGGCTCCATTGTTGTAGGTCTCAGTCGCCTGTGCCAGGTCCTGTGCCGACACAGTGACAGCCGACATTACGGCTGCAGCTGCAATAAGTAAAAACTTCTTCATACTGTTTTATTCTTTAATGTTTGATATTTTAGTTCATCCATTTATGTCCAAAAGGACAGATAAATGCAAAAATAGGGATTTTTTGTTTTAATTTTGCAAATCACATCAAGAAACATACAAAAATGATGAATAAGAAATTGACCATACTGATTCTGACGTTCTTCCAGACCATTGTTCTGGTAGGTCAGGACTTGCCGAAACTGCCGGCTGATCCTGCGGTGAAGCATGGTGTGCTGCCTAACGGTACATCATGGTATATTGCCTCTAATCCGTCCTCTAAAGGAATGGCGGATTTCGCTCTTGTCCAGAAAACCGGCACATTGCAGTCTGATTCGACGGGATGTGCGGTCACAACTGCCAAGGATGCATTGGCATATCTTCCCGGCATATTGGATGAAACACCACAGAAATTCCTGACTTCCAAAGGAATCGCTCCGGGAAGACATGGATTTGTGAAGGTTTCGGAAGATGCTACTGTATTCCGTTTCGAGAATGTCCTGATGTCCGATGACAAGGCCGTAACGGATTCAACACTGCTGCTCCTGTTCAGGATTATTGACAGAATATCAGGAACGGATGACGAATTCCTCTCCAAGTGGTATTCACCGTCAGACCAGGCCATTGTGATATCGGGAGATGTTGATGTCCGTCAGATGGAATCCCGTCTGTATTACCTTTCACTCATGACTCCGTCCTTCCCGTCCTTTCCCCGGAAGGAATATTGCCGAACCCAATCTGACGGTCCCTTGTTCAGGGTGGATGACGGGAATCCATACGCCAGGCCGTCCATCTCGTTTACATGGACATTCCAGAGGACCCCGAAGATTTTCATGGATAGCGTTCAGCCTGCCATATTCGACATGATAATGTCAGAACTCGGCTACATGGCATCAGAATCAATCAGGGACAACATGAAGGAAAGAGGCAAGCCTGTCGCGGATGTTTTATGGAAATTCGTCCCCGGGTCCATGACTCCCGGTGATGAAAGCTTCACAATGACTGTCGTTACCTCGCCTCAATATCTGCCTGATGTGCTTGAGGTCATGTGCGGAACATTCTCTGCCGTGAACTCCGGCAGGACGTCTGTCCGTGAATTCAGGGATGCCCGCGAGGAATGCATTGCTTCATTGGCAAAGAAAATCGCCTCTCCGGTAAGAAAGAATTCTGATTATGTGGACAGGTGCATTTCCTCGTTCCTGTACAACTCATCCCTTGCGTCAGTCAAGGAAAAATATGACTACTACAATTCAAAGGAGATATCTGACACGACGGAACTCAGGCTCTTCAACGGTGTGGTGTCCGCTCTTCTTTCCGACAGCAGCAATCTTTCTGTAGTATGCAGTAATCCTGAAGGGACCTTGACTGATAAATCATTGGAATCCGGATTCTGGAAAGCTTGGGAAAATGAGACCTGTACACCGTCGGCTCGTCCTGAGGAAGGTTCAGTATATGCTGAACTGCCACCTCTTGCCGAGAAACTGAAGGTCAGCTCGACGAAGGTTGATAATGCATCCAGGAGTACAATCTGGGTATTCTCAAACGGTTTCACGGTGGTTTACAAGAATATGCCGACTGATGGCAATATGTTCTATTCTCTTTCCTTGAACGGAGGTTTTGGCAACATACCGGATCTCGTTCAGGGTGAAGGCGGATTCTTCTCCGATTATCTGAATCTTTGCCTTATAAACGGCTGTCCTGGCAACGAATTCTTCGCAACGTTGCGCGAAGACGGTATTTACATGCGTCCGACAGTAGCCTTGTCTGAAATGAAAGTTGCCGGAGTTGCTCCGTCCGACAGATTCCCTCAGATGATGAATGCCCTTTTATCGGTATTCAATCTCAGGGAAAACAATCCGGATTCATACAATTATTACGTGCAGGAGCAGAGACTGAAGGCCAGTTATTCGGATTCCCGCCGGACAAGGATGGCTAAGATTGACAGCATAATCTGCCCGGACAACAAATACACAGCTTACAGGAATGCCTTGGCTCTGACGCCGGAATTCATGACAAAGGCTTCAAAATTCTTTGATCGCCAGTCTGCAAAAATGGATGACGGTGTACTTGTCCTTGTCGGTGATATGGATGAGAGCCGCCTGAAGAAGATCCTGCTTGGATTCGTTGGTCAGTTCCGTACCGAGAAGAAAGCTTTTCAGAGGACCCAGTACCGGTATCAGCCGGTGACGGGAACATCTGTATATACGGTTGACGGAACAGAGGATTGCATAGATGTTGTGATGACTGCCCAGTTCCCGCTCACTGCGGAGAATCATTTTGCTGTTGAAATTGCAGAAATGGTGCTGCGCCGCCGTCTGGCCGATGCCCTGGCTGATACAGGGATGTATATAGATGTCTCGGCGAGGACATCCATACATCCCAAGGAGAGGGTGAGTGCAAGAATATGTGCAAGAATGGCTGATGTTGACGGATTCGCTTCCGGTGTGACACAGACGGGCCCGATCAGTGCCTTGATGGTAATGCGGACATGCTTGGCAGGGCTTGATGGAATCAAAGTGACAGATGCGGAGCTGAAGGCATACAAGGAATATGTCAAGAATGAAATATCCATGCAGATGAACAACCCTGCATGGTGGCTTGATGTGCTCTCACGCAGATATATTGAGGGCAAGGACTTGTATTCCAACATAATATCCAAAGTTGATGCAATAACTCCCGCCAAGGTGTCATCCGTTCTTTCCGCTCTTGGCAAAGGAAGCAGGGTGGAGTATGTTACATCCTCACGCAAGTAAGAATAAAATACCGGACCTATGAAACACGGAATGATCATACAGATAGACGACTGTCTTGTGTCAGATGAGATTCTGACGGAATATTTTGCCTGTGACTACGAGAAATGCAGAGGATGCTGTTGCGTAATCGGTGACAGCGGTGCACCTCTCGAGGAATGCGAGGTTGAGGCGATAGAGAAGAACTATCCCGAGTTTTCTCCTGTGATGCAGCCTCAGGGACGCATGGTGGTTGATGCCAAAGGCTTCTTCGAGGTGGACGTGGACGGTGATCTGGTGACTCCTCTCGTGCCCGGAAGCGAGGAATGCGCCTACACGCTTTTCGATGATGAAGGCAATTGCTTCTGCTCAATGGAGCGTTGCTGGTTCCAGGGCAAGGGCGATTTCCGCAAACCGATTTCATGCTGGCTGTATCCGATAAGGGTATCGACATTGAGAAACGGTACACGGGCACTGAACCTGCACAGATGGAATATATGCAGGGATGCCTTTGCAAAAGGAAAACGTGAGAAAATCCGCGTATATCAGTTCCTTAAAGAGCCGATTGAAAGATATTTCGGCGAGGATTTCTATTTGGCTCTTGACGAGGCTGCACGCAAACTGGATGCTGGTGAGTTCGACGATTAGTTCTCCGGGCGGTATCTGTTCTCTATGCCCATGGCAATCCGGAGAACATCTTTCCTCAAACCTTCGATGATAAGCATTCCTTCGGTCCTGGTGTCGAAGGAAAGCCTGTCTTCGTACATGCGGGAAATCCTACCCCCGACGCCTCTGTAGCGGAATGTCGCGACTCCGTCCTTTTCACCCTCGAATTCATAGCGGCGCTCCTTCATGAAGCCTATGAAATCCTCCCTTATGACACTCCAGGGACTGGATATGGATGCTTCCCTTGTTATGAATCCCACTTTAGGATAAATGGCTGCTACGGCTGCGAACAGCAGAAGCATTTTCCAGATGGCGCTCCATCCGCCTCTGAACATTGTGTCGATATTGCCATCTACGGCTCCTATCAGAATCAAGGCACAGATTATGATAGCGGTAAGGAATGCGAAATAGAAGAAGTATTTTATTGAACGTATCAAATATTTCATAGTGACAGGTGTTTTAGTCTGTTGCAATGATGCAAATATATAGGAAAAATATGATAAATTCCTAAATTTGTAACTTTGTTCAACATATAGAAAACAAAAGAAGAATTATGGAAGAGAAAAATCTGAAGACACTGATGTATGTGTTGATTGCAGTGGCCGTGCTTCTCGCAGGAGCCCTGGCATATATATGGTGGCAGAAATCATCCCTTGTCAACGAGCTTACCATTGACAAACAGGAGCTTACACAGCAGATGATAGACCTGCAGAACGATTATGCCACCTTGTCCTCCGATTACGACAGCATCAATTCCCAGCTTGATTCCTCTCGCGAAGAGGTGTCCCAGCTCATAGAGCGCATCAAGAAGACAGATGCTGCCAACAGGAGCAAAATGCGTCAATACGAAAAAGAGCTCGGTACACTCAGAAGTATCATGAGGAACTATATCGTGCAGATTGATTCCCTCAACACCCTGAACAAGAAGCTTACGGCAGATGCTGCGGCTGCAAGGCGTGAGGCAGCAGAGAGCAAAAGGCAGTCGGAGGAACTCTCCAAGACCGTGGAGAGCCTTACCGGTCAGGTTGCCGCCGGCTCCGTCATCAAGGCCAGAGGCCTGAAGGTTGAGGCTTACAATGCTTCTGACAAGGTTACAGACAGAAGCAGCAGGGTGGTGCGCCTCCTTGCAACTTTGAGTCTTGTGGAGAATGATCTTGCTCCCAAGGGACCGGTCAGAGTATATATTCGTGTGAAAGGCCCTGACGGGGTTCTCCTGACCAACGGTACCCAGAGGACTTTCGAGGTAAATGGAGAGCCGATGATCTGCTCTGCCTCAAGGGAGGTTGACTACCAGGGCAAGGAATTGGATATCGCCATATATCTGAATGACATAACAGGTTATGTCAAAGGAATATATACAATAGAGGCCTATACGGAGCAGGCCCGTCTCGGAGAGGCGGAGATGCTGCTCCGGTAATTCCAAGTCTGTGATTTATATCCACATCCCATTCTGCAGAAGCTTCTGCACCTACTGTGACTTCTATTCCGAGGCGGTACCTGAATGCGCCGGAGACGGAGCCGCACACAAGAGGGCGGCATTGTACGGGAAATTCGCTGATGCGCTTTTCTCCGAGATAAGGATCCGGAAGGAAGAGATAACAGGGGATGTCGATACATTATACATAGGTGGCGGCACCCCTTCGGTGCTGCCGCTTTCGTTTTACCGCAGTCTGATGGATGTGCTTGAGCGGAACGCTCACTCGTCATTCAGGGATGAATTCACCATTGAGGTAAATCCGGATGATATCGTGGAAAAGGGGGTGGACTATGTGCATGCCCTCATTGGTCTTGGAGTGAGCCGTTTCAGCATGGGGGTCCAGTCTTTGGATGATGGTATCCTCAAATGGATGAACCGCCGTCATGATGCCGCAGGAGCCCGCAAGGCATATTCCATTCTTGAGGAAGCCGGGGCAGACAACATAAGCATAGACCTGATCTTCGGCCTGCCACAGCTGACGGACGACCTGTGGAGCAGGACTGTCTCCGAGGCGCTTGCCATATCATCGTCAGGCCGCCTCCCGGCCCATGTCTCTGCTTACCAGCTCTCCATAGAGCCGGGCAGCGCGCTGGCAAGGATGGTCGGGGACGGGCGATTCAAGGAGGCCGGGGAGGAACATTG
The DNA here is from genome assembly GCA_051870095.1 of Candidatus Cryptobacteroides sp. GTDB lineage: Bacteria > Bacteroidota > Bacteroidia > Bacteroidales > UBA932 > Cryptobacteroides. Next base: position 38,341 of record JBJEBN010000077.1, read on the forward strand.
CCGCAGGCAGTACGAAATCCTGTGCCGGATGCTTGCAGAGGCGGGATACCGTCATTATGAGATTTCCAATTTCGCACTGCCGGGGCGCGAGGCTGTGCACAACTCGGCATATTGGTCTCATGTGCCTTATTCAGGATTCGGTCCGGGAGCGCACAGCTTCATTGCAGCCAGTGGCGGAGGGCGTCCTGTACGTAGATGGAACCATCCTGACCTGAATAAATATCTTAAGGCAGCTGGTGAGGGAGATTTTGCATCCGTGTCCGGTTGTGAGAATCTTTCCGAAGACCAGTTGGTGCTGGAGGAAATCATGTTGTCGCTCAGGACAGACAAGGGGATTTCGAAGGATTATCTCTATGCCCATGCCGACGGGGATGCCGTATCGAGACTTCTTTCGTGTGGGCATCTTGCCGAAATTCCAGGCGGTTTTGTCTGTATTCCGGAGGATTGTTTCTTCATATCCGACAGCATAATAGCTGAAATCGTCTGACTCGGGAGCTTCATTTCAAAAAAATCACTAAATTGCAGATTCTATGTTCCGCATGTGCGGAACTTTACCAGCATAAATGACAAAGCAATGGAAAATGTTCATGCAGAAAGGATAGCCTCTTTGAGGGCCATGATGGATGAAAACGGGTGGGATGCTGTCATCGTGAGCGGCTCCGATCCTCATTCCGGAGAATATCCGGCTCCGAGATGGAAACAGGTGGAATGGCTGAGCGGTTTTACAGGCGAGGCCGGTGATCTTGTCATTACCCGTGACCATGCGGGATTGTGGACGGATTCGAGATATTTCATCCAGGCCTTGAGCCAGCTGGAGGGTTCCGGAGTGGAGCTTCACAAGACAAGGCAGCCGGACTCGGTAGGTATTCCTCAATGGCTGTTGCGCAGCGGTTTGCGTACTATTGCTGTGGACGGACTGTGTGTGAGTGCCGGATTTGTCGGAGAACTTGAGGCAGCATTGGCCGAAGCAGGAAGCGATTACAGGATAGACGATGTTCCGGACCTTCTAGGCGTACTATGGACTGACAGGCCAGCAGTGCCGGTTACACCAGTAGCAACCCTTGATGTGGACAGTTTCGGTGGCATACCGAGGGTTGACAAGATTTCCTGGCTGCGCAAATGGATGATGCTGGGTGGTGTCGATGCTGTGCTTCTGACGGCTCTCGATGAGATTGCATGGATGCTGAATGTTAGAGGCAATGATATTGAGTACAATCCTCTTGTCATATCATATCTGCTTGTTACACAGGATTATGTGAGGTGGTTTGTGACAAAGCCCGAGTTTTGTGCAGAACCGGATCCGGACACCGTTGACAGTTTCTCTGAACTTGAAATGGACGGAGTGGAAGTCCTTGAATATGATTCTGTTTATTCGGCTCTGGCCGATCTTGCGGACGAGAACCAGGAGGCTTCCGTTTTTGTCGATCCATCCTCTCTGAATCATCATCTGGACGGCTCGCTCAAAGACCTGTTCCCGTCTGAGAAGATTGTCAGGGGTACTTCTCCCGTGATTCTGGAGAAGGCCGTCAAGACAGACTCTGAGATAGATGCTTTGAGGCAGACATATATAGATGACGGTGTCGCCATGGAGCTTTTCCTGCATTGGCTTGAAAACCAGGTGGCATCAGGTGCCGGGATTACCGAATGGGAGGTGTCGGAGAAGTTAACAGGATTCCGCGCGGAGATTCCGGGCTATCGTGGCAACAGTTTTGAGAACATATCGGCATACGGCGCTAATGCTGCGCTTCCTCACTACAGCACCCCATGCGAGGGATCTGCGCTCATCCGTGGCAAGGGACTTTATCTTGTGGATTCCGGCGGACAGTATCTGACAGGTACTACAGACATAACCCGTACGGTTCCGATGGGTGAATGCACTCCTCTTGAAAAGGAAGATTATACATTGGTGCTCAAGGGAATGATAGCATTGTCAATGGCAGTCTTCCCTCGCGGGACTGCCGGATGTCAGATAGATGTCCTTGCAAGGGCACCTCTGTGGCGCAGCAAGAGGAATTTCGGACATGGAACAGGACACGGCATCGGTTACTGGCTCTGTGTACACGAAGGCCCTCAGGACATAAGGCAGAATTTCAATAGGCAGCCTCTTCTTCCAGGCATGGTGACTTCCAATGAACCGGGTCTTTACAGGGAAGGAATGCACGGAATCAGGCATGAGAATGTGGTGCTGTGCAGGGAAGCCGGCAAGAATGACTTCGGCGACTGGCTTGAGTTCGAGACACTTACCTGCTGTCATATCGAAACTTCCGCAGTGATTTCTGAGCTGCTGGACGAAGATGAGAAAGAATGGCTCAATACTTACAATGAGCATGTCTATCAGACGCTTTCCCCTCAGCTCCCTTCAGATGTGGCCCAGTGGCTCCGCAATAAAACACTGCCTGTCTGACGGCCATCTGCAGTCTGTCATATCGACCGAACAACCTTTCTGCCATCTCGACCGAATGACCTTTCTGTCATCTCGACCGAGCGAAGCGAGCGGAGAGATCTTAATAAATAAAGGCTGACCGCAAAGTCAGCCTTTATTATATTTTATATGTCGTTGCATCTTAGCAGCATCCGATACATCCGTTTGCCTGAAGGAATGCGTTAACGGCAACAGTTGCAAAACCGAGGAAGAAGATGGTTGCAATGATGTAGCCGATTACATTGAGCCTCTTTGTCCAGATCTGGTTGCTCCAGCCCACTGTCTGGAATGCGCTCCAGAATCCGTGTGAAAGGTGGTACCAGATAGCTCCGAACCATACAAGGTAGAGAACGAGAACCCACCATTTGCCGAATGTTGCGTTGAGGAGGAGGTAAGGGTTCTCAGCCTCGTTTCCGATGAACTCCTGAAGCTGCATGTCAGCCCAGAAATGAGTGAGGTGGAAAGCGATGAAGCCAAGGACGATGATACCGAGGGCGAACATGTTCTTTGAAGCCCATGACTCGGTCTTTGCCTTGCTTGCAACTTCGTAGCGGTTGTAGCCTCCGCGTGACTGGATATTGCACCATGTCAGGTAGCAGGCGTAGATGATATGGATGATGAATCCGAGTGCGAGCACAGGGACCATTACTGTGACGATAGGGAGTGCCATGAAATCGCAACCTGCCTGGAACAATCCGTCTGCAGCTCCATATTTACCTGTGAAACTGTCGATTACAGAGAACAGGTTGATGGACATGTGAAGAAGCAGGAAAAGAATTAGGAACAAACCGCTTATGCTCATGATAAGCTTCTTGCCGATTGAAGATGTTAAAATATTAGCCATATTGTTGCAATAGTATAGTTAATCCTTTGTTGTCAAATTGGACTCGGAGTGCAAAGATATATTCTTTCTTGCAAGTTTCATAATAATTCGATACTTTTGTTTGAATTTT
>JBJEBN010000078.1:0-41218 GCA_051870095.1 Candidatus Cryptobacteroides sp.
TTAGAAGACCAGGACTTCATTGTCGCCGAAGGAGTCGTAGCCGGAGGTGATGACCTTTTCGCCTGGGTTGAGACCTTCGATAACCTCGTAATACTGAGGGTTCTGGCGGCCGATGCGTATTTCGCGGCGAACCGCCTTTCCGCCGTCAGGAGACACGACAAATATCCATTTTCCGCCGGTCTTCTGGTAGAATGTTCCGCGAGGCACGAGCACCGCATTCTCAGGCTGGCCGAGCTGGAGGTTGAGGTAATAGGTCTGGCCGCTGCGTATATTCTCCGGTGTCTCGCCTTCGAACTTGAAATCAGCCTTGAATTTCCCGTCTCGTACTTCCGGATAGACCTTGCGGATGACGGCGCCGTATGAATCGTTCTGCCTCTGGAATGTTGCTGAAAGACCGGCAGTCACGCGGTCGATATAATGTTCATCGATTTGAGCCTCAATCTTGTAGTTGTCGAGATTGTTGATCTGCCCGATTTTGAGGCCGGCTGAAATTGACTGTCCCAACACCACATCAAGAAGACCAAGTTCACCGTCAATCGGAGCCTTGATCGTCAGATTCTCCTTCCTATGGCGGATCATCAGCATATTGCGCCTCATATTGTCAAGACTCTCCTGCATCTGGAGAATCTGCACGCTCCTGTAGAGGCTGTCCTGCTCCGCCCTGTCCTTCACGAGCTCCAGTTTGCCCGCCGCAAGTTCATAGTCCTCCTTCGCTGTAAGATAATCTTCGCGGGCTATCAATTTGTCCTCATAAAGGGCCTTGTTCTGCTCATATTTTCTCCTGAGCCTTGCCACTTCGGTCTGGAGCTGGAGCTTGTCCTGCTTGAGGGTGAGTTTCTGCTGCTCCATGGAAATCAATGTGTTGCGAAGGATATTCTCCTTCTCTGCAAGTTCAGCTTCGGAGTTGAGAATCTGGAGGTCGAGATTGTCGTTGCTCAGACGGATGATGACATCGCCCGCCTTCACCTTGGATCCTTCCTCAGTGACGATTTCCTGAACGATACCACCTTCCTGCGGGCTTATCTGGATGGTTGTCATAGGCTGGACCTGTCCGCTGATGCGGATGTAGTCGTTGAATTCACCCTGGCGCACTTCGTTGATTGTCAGTGAGTCGGCATTGACTCTCAGGGTCGAAGAGTTGTCCCTGAATACAAGCCAGAGGATGAATGCCAGAAGGATTGCACCGCCCCAGTACGGAAGGGCCTTCTTTGTGAATATCAGGCTTATGCCTTTCTTTTTTTCTATTATTTTGTCCATTGTTTTTGGTTTTTTATTCTAATATTGGTCAATATAAGAGACTCCATTATAATATTTTACGACGCTGCTCTTCAGGTGCCATTTCAGCAGGGCGTTGAGCCTCTCAGCCTTGGCATTGAGCAGATTGTCCGAGGCCTTCCTGAAATCAATCGCAGAGATCAGCCCCTGCTCGAATTTCTTGATATTCAGCCTCCATGCCTCCTCCTGCACGCTCTCCCTGCGCTCTGCCTGATTCAAAGCCGAACCTGCCCCGTTGCGGTCCTGCACGGCCCTCTCGACCTCAGCCTGCACCTGACGCACTGCTGTGTCATATTCCGCCTCGGCCCTCTTGTAATTGTTCTTCATCTTACGGAGATTGGAAAAGGTTTGAAGCCTGTTGTAGATGGGGAATGAAAGTGAGAGCTGGATATATTCACCCCCATTGTTGCGGAACTGCTGGCCGTATGGCACGGGAACATATCCTGCAAGCCCCGGATAGGTATAGTAACTTGTTGACCACCCGGCATTTAGTGACAGATATGGACTGAATTTCCATTTTGCCGTCTTCAGGCTGAGTCTGGCATTGTCCATCTTGCCCTTGGCTATCAACACGGACGGATTGTGACCGACTGCAAAATCTGCAACGGCACTGCTCTCCGCATCTGCATCCCCTTCCACGAGTGTGCTCGCCTGTTCGATGCCTTCCATGTCGATTTCAAGTTCATCGTCCTCTTCCCAGAACATGATGTCCTTCAATGTAATGATGGCATTGGCAAGATTGTTCTGGGCCACAATCAGACTGTATTCCATGTCCGCAAGGTCAGCTTCGGTCTGCACCACTTCGGCATAACCCTTCTGCCCAAGTTCCTCCTGCCTCTTGATGAGTGAGAGGGCATCTTCCAATGTCCTGACCTGCCCGCCGACTATTTCGGAAAGCTTGGTATAGTAGACAACATTGTAGAAAGCCTCCATCGTGGCAAGGCAGATTTCATCCTTGAGCTTCTGCTCCTGCTTGATGCCCATCATCAGCGAGGTCTTCGAGATTTTCACATTGTTGACGGCTTCAAATCCGTTGAAGAGCACGATGCCTCCGGAGACAGAGTAACCATTGTTGAAAGATGTGGTGGAGACATATGTATTCGTCTCAGGGTCAACACTTCTGCCGAAATTGCTGTAGGCGTATGTCCCTGCCTCGACAGCCGGGGTGAATGCCTTCAGTATGGCATCCCTTCGTGCAAGGCGCGCGTCATCCACATCGGCTTCCTGGATTTTAAGTTTGGCGGATTTGTCAAGTGCGTATTGCATGCATTCTTTCAGGCCGAGCCCCCGGGCGAATGCTCCGGTGCATGCAAGCGAAAGTATGACGACTGTAAATATTCTATGGTTCATAATCATAAATTTCATGTCCGCCGCAGAATGAGCATTCCCTGTGCCAAACTATTTAACCTGTTGTAAACCAATATTATATGATTAATGTACAAAATAAAAAGTGTAAAGAAATTTTACACTTATGTAAAAAGTCTTTACACTTGCCGGCTTTACGACGCAACATCATCCCCGTGGCCATACAAATGAACAGGGCTCCCGTCACTGGGAACCCTGTTCGGATGATCAATATTTATGTGTTTTTGGGGAGGATATTACCACATGATGTAGATGTAACCTGACTGGTTGGCAAGCCATGCAGTACTGTCATAGATTGTGTAGTTTTAAAAGTGAAAAATGAAATTATTGTCATTTCGGCATTCAGATACGACAAAAAGAAGAATTTGTTAATCTATATTGGTTCTGAAATTATCCAAAGGTTGAATTTGCTGTTGGCTGGGCATATAATTTGCCCCAATCGCGGCTGTCCGAAAATGACATGTCATGGCAGGATATGGTGATAAATGATACTAAATGACATATAAAATGAAAGAACAAGCCCAAAGAATCCAGACTTCGGTTCTGAATGCAGCCGAGAAGAAAGCTCTGGTATGGCTTGCCGAAAGGCAGCCGAAATGGATGACATCTGACAAACTCACTTTCATAGGAGTCCTCGGCGCGATAATCGTAGCCGTCGGATATGCCCTCTCGAACTACAACATCAACTGGCTTTGGCTCGCAACCGCCGGTTTCTTCATCAACTGGTACGGCGACTCCCTCGACGGCACCCTCGCCCGTGTCAGGGGCACCCAGAGGCCGATTTACGGATTCTATCTCGACCACAACATAGATGGCATTACGATTGCCATTATGTGCATCGGAGCAGGTCTGTCCGACATGCTTAACCTGTATGTGGCCATGGGAGTACTCGTTGTCTATCTCCTTCTTTCGATTTCGGTGTACATCAACTCCCATCTCAAAGGCGAGTTCAAGCTTACATATGCCGGCATGGGACCTACCGAATTCAGGCTTATAGTGATGATAGTCAATACATTGTTCATATATGTTAAACCTCTGCGCGAATTCGTGAGACATTTCAGCGTGTTCGGAATGGATGTGAGGTTCGGGGCATTCGATTTCGTTGGCCTGGCCATCCTCATAATCCTCGTGATCATACATATTACCAATTTTGTAAAGGACGCCCGGGGTTACGCCGAAATTGACCCTCTCAAGAAGTGGGAAGGAAAACAAAAATAGCCAGGAATTTTTCCAAATTCGTAATAACCAATGTGTTGGGCACGGCCGTAGATACGACCGTGCTCTGGCTTTTTTCGAAGTTCGTATTCAGCAACTATGTCGGCATATATGTTATATCTCCTCTGATTTCATTCGAATGTGCCGTGACTACCAATTACTTGTGCTCGTTTTTCTTTATATGGAAGGACAGGGTGCGGAACTATCGTGTGAATGATTTCCTGAAGAAATACCTTATATATAATGCATCGGCGACTGCGGTGTTTCTCGTGAAGATGGGTTTCCTCCTGCTTTTCGAGGTCATATTCGGCTGGAATGTCGTATGGTGCAACCTTGCTGCGCTCTGCTTTTCAGGCATGCTCAATTTCTCGATGGGGGAGTGGGTCATCTTCAGGAAGAAGACGCAGCAGATTGACTGCTGACGACTCCCGCTATATTCAACATATTTTCGTTATGCCGCTTTTATCCATATCTGAACTTGAATCCATGTCGCCCGTTTTCCGCGGCAAGGCAGGAAACAAGCTTGCAAAGGAACTGATGAAGTTTCTTTCGATGGACAAGGTCAATTCCCTTTTTGACCGTTTCGGACACCTTTCAGGCCCGGATTTCACGGATGCCGTTTTCAAGGATGTGGGATATTCCTACACAGTCGGTTTCCCGGGGGAGGAACAGCAGACATTTATCGGAGAGGCTCTGAGTGATCGCCTTGCATCGGTTCTTCCTGAAGGACCCTTCATTACGGTGAGCAATCATCCTTGCGGACATCTTGACGGCATGACTCTCGTGGATATGTTTGCGAGAGTACGTCCTGATTACAAGGTGCTGGTAAACAAAATATTGGCGAGGATCACCACCCTCGGAGACAATTTCATATCCGTCACTCCGACCGGCGAATCACGCACCGCCCCGACCTCTGACAGCATCAGCGGCATCAAAGCTGCAATGCGCCATCTTTCCGACGGCGGCGCCCTCGGCCTCTTCCCTTCGGGAGCCGTGTCCGACCTTTCGCTCAAGGACCGGTGCGTCAGGGACAGGCAATGGCAGGAACCGGTCATCAGGCTTATCAAAAAGTCCCGTGCCCCGGTAATCCCTGTCCGTTTCTTCGACGGAAATTCACCGTTCTATTATTCTCTCGGCCTCATCAGCTGGAAGGTCCGTCTGCTCCGCCTCCTTGCCGAGGTGTTCAACAAAAGGGGCAGGACCATGCGCATCGGCATCGGCCCCGTAATCACCCCGGAACAACAGCTTGAAGCAGCCTCCCGCGGCATCGACTCCCTCTCCGCCCTCCTGCGCTCCTCAGTATATGACATGGCTGTCAAACCCTGAAATACTAGCGCCATTCACCGCTGGGCCATATTCAAGACATTGAGAAATTCCAATTGACATTAAGAATAAAATTCATATCTTTGTCAAGATATAACCAAGAACGAACTTAATGCCTCTTCTGGAAAAAATAGTAATATCTGATTTCAGGAACATCACCCTGCAGGAAATCGAGTTCTCGCCGAACATAAACTGCATCAGCGGCAACAACGGGGAAGGGAAGACCAACCTCCTTGATGCCATTTATTACTTGTCCATGACCAAGAGTGCATTCTCTTCATCTGACAGATACAATTTCCGCCACGGCACCGAGGAATTCTCCATAGCTTCCGTCTGCAGGATGGAAAACGGCCTTTTGAGCCGCTTCAGCGTGAAGGTCAACACCAAGGGCGAGAAGAAACTCCGCCGCGACGACAAACCATACCCGAAAGTTTCGGACCATATCGGTGTCCTGCCCATCGTCCTCGTGTCACCTTCCGACAGCTCAATGGTAAGCGAATCCGGCGATGAGAGACGCCGCTTCGTGAACGCCGTCCTCTCGCAGATGGACCGCTCATACCTCTCCTCGCTCCAGCAATACAACAGACTCCTCCTACAGCGCAACAGGATGCTGAAGGACAGCGCTCCGGACCGTTCCCTGCTCGAAGTCATCGACATGAGGATGGCCTCCCTCGCCGAACCTGTCTATCAAAGGAGAAAAAGGTTCGTGGAGGAACTGAATCCGGTAGTGTCGGAATACTACCGCAATCTTTCTGGCGGAAGCGAAGATGTGTCAGTCGAATATGAATCGGACCTGTCGAAGGCTCCGCTTGACGAACTCCTTGCCTCCGGCTATGAAAGGGATTTGGCTTTGAGATATACCGGCTCTGGCATCCAGAGGGATGATTTCGTGTTCAAGATGAACGGATGGCAGCTGCGCAGATGCGGATCACAGGGACAGCAGAAGTCATTCCTGGTCTCCCTGAAGTTCGCCCAATATGAGATAATGAAACGCAGCTACGGGTTTGCCCCGACCCTGCTTCTGGATGACGTGTTCGACAAACTGGACATGGGGCGCATTTCGAACCTGCTCCAGATGGTGTCTGGCAATGATTTCGGGCAGATCTTCATAACGGACAGCAACAAGGTCCGTCTCGCGGGCATCGTGGACGGGCTGACCCAGGACAGGGCATATTTTGACACGGTGGCAGGAACATTCAGGAGGATAGATGATGGAGAATAGGGGAAGGATGTCCCGCAAGGAGGCCGTCGGGATGGAAGAACTTATCGGCCAGTACATCAAGTCGATGAAACTCTCGTCGGGACTCAACCGGCAGAGGGTGTTCGCGGCTTGGAACGATGTCTCGGGGGCTGCCAGGTATACGGTTTCGTTGTTCTTCCGCAACGGGGTCCTGTATTGTACTATGAATTCGTCCGTTGTCCGCAACAGACTGTATTTCATGAAGGAAGATATATTGAAACTGATGAACGACCGCCTCGCCTCAGATGAACTTTTCACTCCTGAAGGCAAGGATGGAGGCTATGTGAAGGATATAGTGTTGAAATGATTTAATCTAAAAAGCTATGCGAATAGTAGCAGACAAGAACATCCCGTTTCTCGAAGGAGTATTCGAGCCTTACGCTGATGTCGTGTACATCAATGGCAAGGAAATAACCAGGGAGGATGTGCGCGATGCGGATGCCCTGATAATCAGGACACGTACCAAATGCAATGCCGACCTGCTCGATGGTTCACGGGTCAAGATGATTGCGACCGCCACCATAGGCACTGACCATATAGATTTCGACTATTGCAACTCACACGGAATAGAAGTGCACAATGCCGAAGGCTGCAATGCCGGCGGTGTCATGCAATATGTCTTCTCTGCCCTTTACGGAGTGGCTGCAAGGAAGGCAATCAAGCTTGAAGGCGTCAATTTCGGCATCATCGGAGTTGGCAATGTCGGCAAGCTAGTAGAGAAGATGGCAAGATATCTCGGCTTCAATGTCTTTCTCTGCGACCCTCCAAGGGCTGCGAAGGAAGGACCTGAGGGCTTCTGCAGCCTAGAGACCCTGCTTGCGAATTCCCAGGTGGTGACCATGCATGTGCCTCTTGACGAAACAACGCGCAAGATGGCTGACGAATCGTTCTTCACGGCCCTCGCTCCGGGGACGATATTCATAAATGCATCCCGTGGGGAAGTCGTGGACGAAGACGCCCTGATGGAAGCGCTCCCCAAACTCGGAGCTGTCATCATAGACACATGGAACAATGAACCCGATGTAAATCAGAAACTTATAGAAAAGGTAGATATCGCGACACCTCATATAGCAGGTTATTCTTTCCAGGGAAAGCAGAACGGTACGGCTTCTGCAGTTCAGGCCGTGGCAAGACATTTCGGCATAGAGGATCTGTATGATTTCAGACCGGAATGTGACATCGAGGAGCATCAGCCGGTCAAGCTCGACCTCACGGGCAAGAACCAGGGCGAGGTGGCCGCCGTGTTCCAGTACAACTATCCTATTTTCACCGATGACTTCCGCTTCAGGAGCGAGCCTGGGAGCTTCGAGAAAATGAGATCCGAATACCAGTACCGCAGGGAGATATATATCTGACATATTCGATTAACCATATAATTACGCAGAACTATGTTTACAAAAGAAGACATTGCGCAGATTCAGGAAAGAGGCTCGTCTGTGCAGACAGTTGAAGAACAGGTTGAACGCTTCAAGAAAGGTTTCCCATGGCTGAAGATCGTTGCACCGGCGACTCCGGCAAAAGGAATAGAGGTACTCGATGATGCCGAGGCCGATGCAGCTGCAAAATATTACGAATCATCGAAGATTGACGGAAAATGCAAGTTCGTGCCGGCTTCTGGTGCGGCTTCCCGCATGTTCAAGGACCTCTTCAGCGGCCTTGACGCACTCGAATCAGGAAAGGAGATTGCTCCTGAGTCACCTGCTGCGAGATTCGTTTCCCAGATTTGCTCATTCGCGTTCTATACACCGGAACTTTTCGGTGACAAGGTATGTGCATGTCCTGAATATCAGAAGTCAGTTCTCGCAAAGACTCTCCGCGAGGAAGGACTCGGTTATGGATCGAAGCCTAAGGGTGTGCTCAAGTTCCACAAATATGCTGACGGAGAGATCCGCACTGCTTTCGCAGAGCATCTTGTAGAGGCTCAGAACTACATGAGGAATGAGGACGGCACAGCCAATCTCGTCGTCACCATATCTCCTGAACACAGGCAGCTCTTCGAGGAGGCTTATGAGCAGGTGAAGGCTGAATACGAGAATCGCTACGGAGTCAAATACAACATCATTTTCACATATCAGGACAAGGCTACCGACACGGTGGCAGTCGATGTGGAGAACCGTCCGTTCAGGACAGAGACCGACTCCCTGCTTTTCCGTCCTGCAGGACACGGAGCCCTCATCTACAATCTGAACAATATCAAGGAGGAAGTCGTTTCCATCAAGAATATCGACAATGTCGCCAACGAAAGACTGCTTCCTGAGACAGCAAAATGGAAGAAGGTGCTTCTTGGCAAGGCTCTTGAGCTCCGCGACCAGATTTTCGGTTATCTCCGTGAGCTTGACATCGCTACCAACCAGACTGTCGGCAAGGTCGAGAACATAGAAGTGCCTGGTCTTACCGGACTCGGAAATGACGATATCTACCAGAGCGAGGCCGTGCAGAATCTCTGCAACGACATCGAGGCATTCCTTGAGAAGGAGCTCTGCGTATCAATGCCTGCTGCTTCTGACTGCAAGTCACGCGTGGAGGCTCTCCGTGCAAAACTGAACCGCCCAATCAGGGTCTGCGGTATGGTCAAGAATCAGGGTGAGCCGGGCGGCGGTCCTTTCATCATCGAGGAAAAGGACGGTTCTACTTCGCTTCAGGTACTTGAGAGCGTACAGATCAACATGGAGGACGCCCAGGCCCGTGCAGCTCTTGCATCTGCCACCCATTTCAATCCGGTAGACATCGTATGCTGCCTGCATGACTACAAGGGAGAGAGCTTCGACCTTCTCAAATATGTGGACAGCGATGCCGGCTTCATCAGCTCGAAGAGCTATCAGGGCAGGGAATTGAAGGCGCTCGAACTTCCTGGCCTCTGGAACGGAGCGATGAGCAACTGGAACACCCTCTTTGTCGAGGTTCCTCTCGCAACATTCAACCCTGTGAAGGTTGTGCTTGACCTCCTCCGTCCTGCACACCAGAACTGAGAATCCTCTCTGCTGCAATGAGAAGGGCACCTGCCTTGTCAGAACGTAGACAGAAAATATGGACACCAGACGACGGCCCGGAGCTACCCTTCGGGCCGTTTTTCATTTTCTTCCTGTAGGTCTCGGTATCGGCAGGGAGGTTGCGTGCCGTGACGTCCGCGTCAGGGAAATCCTTTCCGGCTTCCTTGAGCGATTTCTTGTCGAGTGGCACGCATCTGATTATCCTGAATACTTTCCCGAGCGATGCCAGCCGTCCTGCCTGTTCCGGGTTACCTATGTAATAATGTGTGGAGACCCCGAGCTTCTTCATCCCAGACAGTTCTCCGGCAATGTTGAACGCCCCCGCCTTCATGAGCGCCTTTCCCGGCTCGAACAGTACCAGTCCGTTCATCCTGATGTCTTCCGGCCCTGCAATCCGGGCTACAGCCTGCCTTTCCTGCAATTGGTTGAATGTCAGACTGTCCGCTGTGCCTGTACGAAGCTCGGATGCAGTGATGGTATATTCCCCATCCCATTCCCTGTCCATCCAAACAAGGAGCTCCTTGCATTCGTCTCCAACCGACACGACATGTACTTCACGGCAGCATTTCCCCAACCTTTCGCAGACCATGCTGATGTCGGCCATCGGTGAGAGCTTCAGCAGGATGTGGCGGCAGTGGCGGAAAATCTCCTCCTTCAATGTGAGCACGTCAGGGCTGCATTCCTCTATCAGGAATACTTTCCTGCCTGTCTCAGATCGCCTTGCCGGGTCCATATATACTATGTCCGGACAGAATCCCCGGATTATCTGCTCCGGTGTGGCGAAGCCTTCCGGCCTTTCCGCCTCTGGTATTCTTTCTGAACCTGTCATGCAGTTCCTGACCGATATGTTGCCGGATCCAAGTACCTTGAAATTATGTATGGCAGCATCGCACAGTGCCTTCTGCATCTCGCAGTAGAGGACTTCGGACGCTTTCCGGGAGAATGACCATGAATCCACTCCCAAGCCACCGGTGAGGTCCGCGATTTTCCATTGAGGCTTTCCGGCAATCCTTTCTGCCAGGTCGGTCTTGTAGCGGGCCGCCCTGCTTCCGCTGCATTGTTCGGCCGAAAGCCTTGCTGGGAATATAATCTCTTCATATTCAAGCCATTCCGGAAGTTTGCCCTTCAGCTTGCGCCTGCTTTCTATGCAGTTGACGGCAAGGTTGATGTCTATTTCCGGCCATCTGTCCCTGTTGAGGATCAGCGTTGCCGTGTCGTCTCCGATATGTTGTGAGACAAATTCCGTAATGTTCTTCATTTAGGCCTCCTGCAATTTGTTTTTTCAGCCTTTTCGGCAAATCTGGTTATAATCTGTTGCAAAAATAGTCAGATTATTCAAATTTTCTCGTTATATTTGTTTGATTATAATTGTCATCTCGACTAAGGCCGCAGGCCGCATGGAGAGATCTGATTATGAACTAACTAATTTTTAATACTGAACTATATGGAAAAAGATTTCAGACAAGTAGCCCAGAGCTGGTTGGACGGCAATTTCGACCAGCAGACAAAGGACCAGGTAAGGGAACTCATGGAAAATGACCTTACAGGTCTTGAGGATGCATTCTACCGTAACCTTGAATTCGGTACTGGTGGCCTCCGCGGTATCATGGGAGTGGGAACCAACCGCATGAACAAGTACACTGTGGGAATGGCTACTCAGGGACTTGCCAACTATATGAAAGCCAACTGCAAAGGCGATCTCTCCGTATGTATATCATTCGACAGCCGCAACAACAGCGAGGCTTTTGCCAAGATCACTGCTGACGTGCTTTCTGCAAACGGAATCAAGGTTTATATCTTCGACAAGCTCCATCCGATTGCCCTGATGAGCTTCTCAGTAAGGACCAAGAAAGCTACTGCCGGAATCATGATCACTGCTTCCCATAACCCTAAGGAGTACAATGGTTACAAGGTGTTCTGGTCAGACGGAGCACAGGTCATCTCTCCTGTTGACAAGGACATCGTGGCAGAGGTCGCCAAGATAACCGACCCTTCAATGGTGAAGTTCGAAAGAGGTGCCGATGCTGCTCCGATTGAGGTGATGAGCCACGAAATGGATGAGGCATATCTCAATGCAGTATCATCCCTGATGCTTTCTCCTGAATCACGTGCAAGACACAAGGATATCAAGATTGTCTATACTCCTATCCACGGATCAGGTGTGAGCATCGTTCCTGAATTCCTTCAGAAACTCGGCTTCGAAAGCATCTACCATGTGCCGGAGCAGGATGTGGTTGACGGAAACTTCCCTACGGTAATGTCACCTAACCCTGAGGAGCCTACAGCTCTTGCAATGGCTGTTGAGGTTGCAAACAGGGAAGGAGCTGACATCGTGATGGCTACAGACCCTGATGCTGACCGTCTCGGTATCGCCATCCGCGACAATGAGGGCAAGATGGTCCTCATGACCGGTAACCAGACAGCTTCAATCCTCACATATTACATCCTCCGTCGCTGGAGCGAGCTCGGCAAGCTCCAAGGCAACAAATATTGCGTGAAGACCATCGTTACCACTGAACTGATCCGCGCGATTGCAGACAAATACGGAGTGAAGGTTCACAACGTCCTCACAGGATTCAAGTGGATTGCCGACATCGTCAAGAAGAACGAGGGCCAGGGCGAGTTCATCTGCGGAGGTGAGGAAAGCTACGGCTTCAACGTCGGTGAGTTCGTACGCGACAAGGATGCTCCTATCTCATGCGCAATGGTTGCAGAGTGCGCAGCATGGGCTGCCGATCAGGGAAAGACCCTATACCAGCTTCTCCAGGACATCTATGCAGAGTTCGGATATTACAAGGAGTCACTCATCTCAGTTGTCCGCAAAGGCAAGACAGGAGCTGAGGAGATTGCACAGATGATGGTTGACTACCGCAACAATCCTCCTAAGGACCTTGCAGGTTCTCCTGTTATCAAAGTCATGGACTACAGCAAGCCTGAGACCACAGGTCTTCCTGCATCCAATGTGCTTCAGTTCTACAACGAGGCTGGTGATGTAGTGACTGTCCGTCCTTCAGGTACAGAGCCTAAGATCAAATTCTATTTCGGTGCCAAGGGCGCTGATGCTGATGCCAAGATTGAGGCTCTCCGCGCTCAGTTCGGCAAGTAATTTCCGGTTTACGGCAAAATACAGAGGACTGCCAGTTCAGTGACGGCAGTCCTCTTTTACATTCAGATGGTATGTCAGAGAAGGACAGGAAGCATGTCCGCCGAGGCATCTGTTGTCCATGTCCCTGTACAGCTTCTTCTTCGGGGATTTCGGCTTGCTGCTTACCTCCGGGGCTGCATGCATCTTCCTCTATCACGAAGGCATAACCTCCCAGATTGATGTTTTCAGTCTTTTTCATGGTTCCGGTCTGATTATCTATTCGTTTGACATTCCGGCTGCTTCGCCGTGGTACTGGTGGATCGAGTCGATGCTCCTTACAAGGTCTTTCCATGCCTCGTCAAGACCGGCAAGCTGTTCGCGGCCCTTGTCGGTGATCATGTAGTATTTGCGCGGAGGCCCCTGGGGGGATTCCTCCCATCTGTAGTTCAGCAGACCTATTTTCTTGAGCCTAATCAGCAGGGGATAGGTGGTCCCCTCAGCGACGATTATGTTCACATCCTTCAGTTTCTGGATTATGGATGAAGCGTATTCGTCTCCGCCGGCAAGAATAAGGAGGATGCTGTATTCGAGGACGCCGCGTCGCATTTGTGTGCGGTTGTTCTCGATGAAATTGTTGTTCAGTGTTTCCATTTCTGTTCCGGTTATTTCGTACCTGTGAATTTCCTGATGTTCTCTGCTGTTGCAGGGATGCCTCTCATCTCGCATTTTTCAGCTGCTGTATTGGCCTGCGGGGCGGCAATCCAGAACACTACATATATCCAGAAACCGGCGGATCCGCAGAGAAGGGCCACGAGGAAGAGAATGCGTACAAGGACCACGTCGATGCCGAGAAAGAATGAAAGTCCGGAGCAGACTCCTGCAATCTTGCCGTTGTCAGGGTCGCGGAAGAATTTCTTCACCGGTTCCGGTCCTTTGTCGCAGCTTTCGTTCCTGCATGAGCTTGCCGATGAACCGTCTGGCATTCCGAGCTGGTCTATGACGTTTCTGGTTATAGTTATGTCTACGACTTCGCGTCCTTCAAGCCTGCTTTTGAAAAGATCGGCTATGCGAGCTTCTAGTTCGTCCATCACTTCTGCGCATGAAGAACCTGTCCCAAGAGCTGCCTTGAAACTTTCGAGATATGCGTCGAGTGCATTGTAAGCATCTTCATCCATGGTGAAACTGCATCCGCCAATTGCTACGTTGATAGTCTTTTTCATTGTCTGTAATGTTTATTTTGTGTTCTAAGGTATTTTGATGGTGCAAATATATGTATTTTATAAATACCTTGCAATACAAGGTACTAAAAATTTTTGAATATTTTTGATTGAAATTGATTTTTGCCGATTTATCAGCATAATTTATTACTTTTGTCCTGCAAACCTTGGGTTTTACCTATTTAATAACAATATGGGATTATTCACAAAAGAAACAAAGGAACTTGTACCGGGCACTCCGGTCAAAAGGATAAGGACATGGATACCGGGAGCAGGCGGCTTGCTGAGCGCCACGGTGACATTGCCTCCGCTCCCGTCAGGAGGCAGGATCAAGATGGCAGTCCTCATGCACGGTTTCATGGCGAACAAACACATGTTCCCGATAAAGGACCTCGCCGACAGGCTCGCAGGAGCGGGAATGGCTTCTCTTGCATTTGATTTCAACGGACATGGCAGGAGTTACGGACGTTTCCGTGACATGACGATTCCAAATGAGGTCGAAGATGCCGTCAAAGTGTGCGAATATATAGAAGGACTGCAGTTTGTGGACGGAATAATGCTTGTGGGACATTCGCAGGGCGGGGTAGTGGCTTCGCTTTGCGCCGCGCGGCTCGGTGAAAGAATCTCAGGGGCCGTACTGCTTGCTCCAGCTGCGGTGGCTCATGACGATGCCCTGAACGGATGCATCATGAACGGAAAGTTCGACCCGAAGAACCCTCCTGAAATAGTCCGTGTGATGCTCCATCCTCTTGGCCGCAATTATATCCTTGAAGCCCAGAAGCTCGACATATATTCTGAGGTATCTGCATTCAAAGGTCCGATGTGCATAATCCATGGAAAAAAAGATACGATTGTACCTTATTCATATTCGGAACGTTATCACAAGGCCTGCCCTCAAAGTGAACTTCACCTGCTCGAGAATGAAAGCCATATTCTCAACGGCGACCGCCGCCTTATCAGCAATCTTGTCTTCGATTTTCTTACAGGCGCATAGTCAGATAAGTTTGGAGCCCAGTAGGAATTTCATAATATTGCCATCGCTTGATAATCCCATTGTCGAAAAATGTTTCTAAATTTGGCAAAATCTAACGAAACGGACTGAATGAACAGCTTCTGGATAATACTTGTTCCTTTCATAGGTACCGCTCTCGGTGCCGCCTGCGTCTATTTCATGCGCGACGGCATCAGCCAGCGTATGGAGAGGGCGCTTTCCGGCTTTGCTGCCGGGGTTATGGTGGCGGCATCCGTATGGAGCCTCCTGATTCCTTCCATGGACCATGCTTCTGCTATGGGCGGATGGGCTTTCGTGCCTGCAGTCGTCGGGTTCTGGGCCGGTATTCTTTTCCTGCTCCTGCTCGACCATGTAATTCCTCATCTTCACAATCACGGTACGGAGGACGAAGGTCCCAGGAGCAAGCTCAAACGCACGACCAAGCTTGTGCTTGCCGTAACCCTTCACAACATTCCTGAGGGAATGGCCGTGGGTGTCACTTATGCAGGCTGGCTCACAGGCAGCACCTCCATCACCATGACAGGAGCTCTCGCCCTCGCAATCGGAATCGCCATCCAGAATTTCCCTGAAGGCGCAATCATTTCAATGCCTCTGAGGGCCGAAGGAACTACCCGCCACAGGTCCTTCATGTACGGAATGCTGTCAGGGGTCGTGGAACCTCTCGGAGCTCTCCTGACCATTGCCTTGGCGTCGGCAATCCTTCCTTACATACCTTATTTGCTGAGTTTTGCCGCAGGTGCCATGCTTTATGTGGTCGTTGAGGAATTGATACCGGAGATGGCTGCAGGCAGTCATTCGAATGTGGGCACAATCATGTTCGCCGTGGGCTTTTCGCTGATGATGGCGCTTGATGTTGCCTTGGGATGATAATGATTCGTGATATGGAGCAGTACACCAGCGAAGATGTCCTTACCCTCGCATCCGATGCGGGACGCCTCCTTCTCGAGAACGGAGCGGAAATAGCGCGCGTGGAGGAGACCATGGAGAGGATTGCTGGGTATTTCGGCGAGTCCGGAGAGAAGTTCTTTGTCCTGAGCAACGGCATTTTCACGACAGGTAAGTCGTTCGCCAATGTCGAGTTTATTCCAATCAAGGGCGCACGGCTGGATATGGTCGTGGAAGTCAATCAGTTGTCGCGTGACATCTCGGCAGGGAAGTACACTCTGCCTCAGGCAAGGCGCAAGCTTGACGCGATACGCAGGATGCCTCCAAAACCCGACTGGGAGTCATATCTAGGTGCGGCTTTCGGATGTTCAGGATTCTGCATCATATTCGGGGGAAGCATACTTGACAGTTTTGCCTCTATGGTGGCTGCCATCCTGCTCAATTTCTTTATGCTCAAGGTGGCGAACAAATATCTCACAAAGACTTTGGGCAACATCTGCGCTGGACTTCTCGGAACTCTCTGCTGTATTCTGTTCCAGCAGTTTGGTTTCGGTGAGAATATAGGCAACATGGTCGTAGGTACAATGATTCTGCTGATTCCGGGAGTGGCTTTCACCAACGGACTCCGTGACGTGGCCAATGAAGACTATCTTGCCGGTCTTACAAGGCTTGCTGACTCTCTGATGATGTTCATGAGCATAGCCATAGGTGTCTGTATGGCTTTTATAGTTCATGGCTGGTTCATTGGGGAGATGATTCAGCTCAACGGCACTTGCACGGACAGCTTCACTTCGTCGTTTCCTGTCCAGGTGATTACGTCGATGGTGGCTACTGCCGCTTTTGCCGTCCTGTTCGGGGTGCCTCGAAAGCATTATATCCATGCAGGATTCGTAGGCATGGCAGGCTGGATAGTATATCTGATAATGATGAGGTATGTGGATGCCGGACCGTTCGCCGCAAATCTGCTCGGAGCTACCGTGGTGGCCTTCCTGTCAAGATATTACGCGAAGCTTTACAAATGTCCGAGGACTATCTTCCTGATATGCGGCATTTTCCCAATGATTCCCGGAGGCGGTGTGTTCTGGAGCGCTTACTATGTGGCATCCGGACAGCTTTCGTCAGCTCTTTCAACCGGCTTCATCGCTGTGGAAGTCACCATTGCCATTGTTCTCGGAATCATCATTTCGGCAAATGTTTTCAACAATCCTTCGCATAGATAGCTTTCACATGTTCTTTCATTGTTATCAGTCGTTGTTCATCTCAGCGATGTCGACCTCTGCGCGTTTGCTTGACCCCATGAGCCATTCGCAGTAGTAATCGGCAAGTTTCCAGAAGAAATATTCGTTCATGTCCCCGTAGCCGTGCCTCTGACCAGGCAGGAAGAGCATGTCGAACCTCTTGTTGGCACGTATCAGTGCGTTTATCACCCTGATGGTGTTGGCCGGATGCACATTGTCGTCGATGTCTCCAGTGCAGAGCAGAAGGTGTCCTTTCAGGTTTGCCGCCAGGTCAGGATTGGTCTCGATGGAATATACGAAAGTCGTGTCACCTTTCTCGACAACTTCCTTGATGCCGTGGTGCTGTTCGCTCCACCAGCGGTTGTAGATGCGGTTGTCGTGGTTGCCGGAGCAGGACACTGCCACCTTGAAGAAATCAGGGTAGGTGAGTATGGCTGCCGTCGACATGAATCCTCCGCCTGAATGCCCGTGGATTCCGACCCTGCTCAGGTCTATCCATGAATATCTTGCCCCAAGCTGCTGGATGGCGTATTTCTGGTCTTCGAGTCCGTAGTCCCTCAGGTTGCCGTAGCCGAAGTTGTGGTACCATTTGGACCTGTTCGGATGACCGCCTCTGTTGCCGACCGTTATGACAATGAAGCCTAGCTGTGCAAGCCTGTCTGTGCGTGTGAATCCTTTGCTCCAGACAATCGTGTTTGCCTCGACCTGAGGACCCGGATATACATAGTCGCATACAGGATATACCTTGGTGGAGTCGAAGTCGTATGGCTTGTAGATGGCTCCGTAGAGGTCTGTCACTCCGTCAGCTGCCTTGACCTTGAATCTTTCAGGGAATTTGTATCCTGCATCAAACAGAAGGGAGAAGTCAGCTTCACCGAGGGTGCAGATTTTCTTTCCGCTGGCGTCAAAGAGGACGGAGAAAGGCTTGCTGTCAACCCTTGAACAGTTGGCTATGAAGTACTTGCCGTCTTCTGACGCTTCGGCATCCACGTTCATGTCCGCCATGTCCAGAAGCTTAGGCTCGCCTCCGTTGAGCGATACCCTGTATGTGTGCATCTGGTATGGGTTCTCTCCCTTCTCCCTGCCGCAGGCGCTGAAAAGCACATATCCTTCCTTCTCGTTCACTTCCAGCACATCCTCAACGTGATATGCCCCTTCGGTGAGGTTCCTTATGAGTGTGCCGTCGCTGTTGTAGAGATAGAGGTTCGCCCATCCGTTGCGTTCGGACCAATGGATAAGTTTCCTGCCTTTGTCAATCAGGACGGTGTTGCGTCCCTCGACATAAGTGTTCATCCTTTCGGAAATTATGGTTCTTGTGGAATCGCTGTTCACGCCTACATGGCATAAGTCCATTCTCTTGAGGTCGCGGCTGATGCGGAACAGATACATTCCATTGTCGTCGCCGAGCCATTTGCTGCTCCAATACTCCTTGAAGCTGTCCTCCACCTTGTAAGGCGCATGCTGGAGCGATATGTCCTGATCCTTGAAAGCATTGCATCTCACCTCCCTGCCTGTCCAGTCCTCGGCTGAGAACATGTAGAGATGGCCTTTGGCTCCCGGCTCTCCCGGCATCTGGTATTTGTAGGTCTCGAGGGTTGGCCTCGGCGTGCTGAGGGAATTGATCACCCAGAACTCCTTCACAGGTGACATGTCCCATCTCATCAGCGCGAAATGCTTTGAATCAGGGCTCCATACAAGTTCGGAAGGATAGATTCTTTCAGTGGTGTCCTTCTGTGTATTGCCCTTGTAGTTGTTGATTCCGTATGAGAATTCAATAGTGCCGTCGGTAGTGATCCTGTGTTCGACGATTGTACTGTCCTTGGCATCCTTGGCGGCCTTGCGGAGGTTGAGGGTATCCATATAATATAAGTCACCTCCCTTTACGAAGACTCCGACCATTCCGTCAGGTGACATGCTCGCCCAGCGCGGGAATCTCTCGGGTCTGTCTTCTGTGTCCCATGTGAGGTCACCGTCGGAAATGCGGTATCTGAAATGATAGACCAGTTTTTCCTTCTTGCCTTTTCCTTCCTTTGTCGTGTCGCGCTTTTCCTGAGTGCTCCTGATGTCGAAGGTCAGATAACCGTCGTCCTTCCTGTCAATCTTCAGGTCATGGAAAGGAATGTGCCTGGCATCGAACGGGTCCCTGGTGATCTCTGTGATCTTCATGGCAAGCTTGTCGAGGTCGAAGACCGGAGTGGTCCTGCCGGCAACTGGATCGGCGATGTAGTACTGGGTGCCGTCAGATGTCTTCCATTCATAGAGGAACTTGTCTCCTTGTCTGAACCATTTGGGATTTGTCTTTGTGGTGAACACCATTTTGGACACCCTGTTGGCTGAGAATCTCTCTGCAAGTGCATAGTTGGGTGTGTCGGCTGCCTTGACTGATGGCTGTGCCGTTGCTATTGAACCGCACAGGAGTGCGACTGTGGCAAAAGCTATTGCCGGAAAGTTGGTTCGTATCATGCTTGTCAATATTTGTTTTCAGTGCAAATCCCCTGGAATCGGACATTCCAGGGGATCCAAAAACCATAATACCACTTAATAACGCTTCTTTCCGTAGCTTCACGTTGCAAAGCTATAAATTTTTCCGGAATATGAAACTAAAAATGTAGTAAAATGAAAATATATCTTAAAAATTAAAATAAAATAAAAATTTTCCCCTGTTGAAATGGCTGGAAATGAAAAAATCTTTATATTTGCGTATGGAAGTGAACCGGATTATTCCGCAATGAGAATCTGGACACCGAGGTCTTCGATTTGCTGACGCATATTGTCCGGAATGCCCGAGTCGGTAATGATGATGTCGATATCCTCGACGTTTCCGATTTTTCCGTAGCCCCTTCTTCCGAATTTGGAGGAATCGGCGAGGACTACAGTCTGGGTGCAGGCTTTCATCATGACTGTTGTCAGACGGGCCTCTTCAAGGTTTGAACAGGTGATTCCCGTCTCAAGGTTGATGCCGTCACAGCCGATGAACAGCTTTGAGCAGCTGACATTGACAAGTCCGGACTCTGCATAGCTTCCGCGGACCGACATGGAGTTCTTGTACATTTCGCCGCCGAGCATCATCACTCTGACATTGCTTTTCTCGTTGAGAAGCATGCCGATACCGAGTGAAGGAGTCACCACGTTTATGGTGTTGACAGGTGTCAGGACTTCGGCGAAAGCTGTGACCGAGGAGCCTGATGCAAGTATGATGGCGTCATCCGGCTGGATGAGTTCCTGGGCGGCCTGGGCAATGATGAGTTTCTTGTCCCTGTTCTGGCTCGCCTTTACATCGACGCTTATGTCCATTACATGAGGCTTGACAGGAGATGCGCTGCCATGAGTACGGAGCAGGATGTTCTGATTTTCAAGAATCCTGAGGTCCTTGCGGATCGTAGCTCCGGTTACACCAAGTTGATCAGCCAAGTCCTGGACGCGCACATAGCCGTTCAGCTGAAGCTGTTCCTTGATAAATTTGTGTCTTTCTGCGATGCTGATCATCTTTAGTATTTTTGATGGTTAATTTTATGGAAACGCAAATATATGAAAAAGAAATGAAAAAATCGATGTTCAATTGGTTATAACATAATAATATATAGTATATAATATGAAACCGAATATGAAAATATTTGATCTATTTTCGACCATGAGAGATATCAAATGATTTTCATCGTGGGAGTGATTGATGGCGAACGGCTGTCATACTCTTGCATATTTTTATAGGAATAAAATTACTGATAGTATGAAAACTGATGGAATGGTTGCCGAAGCCTTGGAAAGGGCGAGTGATACGAAAGCCATGAGGTTCGGCGCCGGTGCGGTCGGGGAGTCCGGAATGCTTTTCAAGGAGCTGTTTCCCGGGGTAAGGGCTGTGGTCATAGCTGACCGCAACACCTGGAAGGCGGCAGGAGAACGTGTGTGTGAAAGTCTTGAGCAGGCAGGGGTGCTGCAGAACGCCCCATATATATTGGAAGATGAAGATCTCTATGCCGAATGGTCATATCTCGAGAGGGTGGAACAGTTCCTGGCCTCCGATGATGCCGTGGCAGTGGCTGTAGGTTCAGGAGTCATAAATGACCTCACAAAGCTTGCGTCACATCATCTGGGGCGCCGCTACATCATTGTAGGGACCGCTGCCTCGATGGATGGATACACTGCTTTCGGGGCTTCCATAACCAAGGACGGCAACAAGCAGACATTCAGTTGCCGTGCTCCTTACGGAGTAGTGTTCGATCCTGAAATAGCCGCCGTTGCGCCGAAGGAACTTGCCGCATCCGGTTATGCAGACCTGATAGCGAAGGTCCCGGCCGCTGCGGACTGGATGATTGCAGATGCTTTGGGTGAAGAACCGATTGACGGGTTCGCATATTCGCTTCTGCACAATGACCTGATGGATGCGCTTTCTTGTCCTGCCCAGGTGCTCGCAGGAGATGTTGATGCGACAGGTAAACTGGCCAAGGGACTTATAATGAGCGGTTTCGCGATGCAGGCCATACAGTCGAGCCGCCCTGCTTCCGGCACGGAGCATCAGTTTTCACACTGCTGGGACATGGAGGGACTGAGCTATCCTTCCGGCAAGCATGTATCCCATGGATTCAAGGTAGGTATCGGAACCCTTGTATCCACACTGGAGCTCGAATTTCTCCTGTCGAAGGACATCGCTTCCGTGGATGCCGACGCTGTTGCCGCAAGATGGAAGACATGGCCTGAAATCGAAGCTGAGATAAGGACGGTATGCGCCGGAAAGCCCGGACATCTGGCAAGGTGTCTTGAGGAGACGAAGGCCAAATACATCGACGCAGACCGCCTTCGTGACCAGGTCTTGAGGCTCAAGTCATGCTGGGGAGATCTTTCAGAGAAGATTCGCCGTACAATAATCCCTGCTGACCAGGTGTATGCCAACCTGAAAGCTGTCGGAGCGCCTTACGAGCCTGAGATGATCTGCGTAAGCAGGAAGCACTTGAAGGAGACATTCTCGTTCATCCCGTTCATGCGAAGCCGTTTCACCAACATCGACCTTCTGTACAGGCTCGGGCTTCTGGATGAATTCACCGAATCAATCTTCGGAAAGGGAGGCAGATGGGAAGTTGACAACAGCTGATTTTGAATGCAATATATCTTACATCATGATGAAACATACATTGACAACACTGACACTTATTCTTTCTGCCTGCACCGTGATTTCGGCGCAGGACTGGAAGCCGGCAGGCGAGACGATCAGGACAAGGTGGGCCGAAGAGGTGAATCCTTCAGCCCCTCTGCCCGAGTATCCGCGCCCGCAGATGGTACGCTCCCAGTGGACAAATCTCAACGGACTCTGGGACTATGCTATTACTCCTGAAAAGGATTCTGAATTCGTTCCCGAGGGGAAGATTCTCGTGCCTTTCGCTGTGGAATCGTCATTGTCCGGCGTCGGACGCATGGTCGGAAAGAATCAGGCGCTTTGGTACGAGAGGACTTTCGACCTTCCAAAGAACTCCAAAGGCCGCAGGACTCTCCTTCATTTCGGAGCTGTGGACTGGAAAGCTACCGTATATGTGAACGGAGTGCAGGTCGCCGAGCATACCGGCGGATATGCGCCTTTCAGCATTGACATCACATCTGTTGCCAAATCCAAGGGCAATGTATTGAGAATCAGGGTGTGGGATGCTACCGACAATTCATGGCAGCCTCGCGGAAAGCAGGTCAATGAGCCTCAGAGCATATGGTACACTCCGGTGACGGGAATATGGCAGACTGTCTGGATGGAGTCTGTGCCTCAGACATATGTCGAATCATATCATGCAGTTTCCGACATCAAAGAGGGAACCCTCTCTTTCGATGTCGCTTCTTGCGGACTTCAGGGCGGAGACGTAGTGAAGGTGGAAGTGCTTGAAGGCGGCATTGGATACAGTGCCGAGAGGCCTGGAAGCACCGTGATTGCAGACGCTGTCGCAGAGAACGGCAAGGCTGTGGTGAAACTTCCTCAGGTCAATCTGTGGTCACCAGACAGCCCATATCTCTATGGCGTGCGTGTGAGCATATCGCGCAAAGGAAAGGTCGTAGATTCCGTTGACGGATATACGGCAATGCGCGAAATCTCCATCTGCAGGAACAAGGGATACAACAAGAGGATGGCCCTGAACGGAAAGCAGCTCTTCCATTTCGGTCCTCTCGACCAGGGATGGTGGCCGGACGGACTCTATACGGCTCCGACCGACGAGGCTCTCCGCTACGATATCTCAAAGACAAAGGAATGGGGATTCAACATGATCCGCAAGCATATCAAGGTGGAGCCGGCAAGATGGTACTACTGGGCAGATGTCGAAGGCATGCTCGTATGGCAGGACATGCCTTGCATCGGTGACTACTGCAGGGGAGTGATTGATACCCGTGATCCTGAAATCGCTGAAGGACAGAGGAACAAGTGGTCCCATGACAGCTTCCTCGGTGGAACTGACTGCGTCGTGCCTCAGGAGTGGAAGGACAACTATTACAAGGAGTGGGCTGAAATCATGGATGCTGTGAAATGCTTCCAGTGCATCGTGGTCTGGGTGCCTTTCAATGAGGCATGGGGCCAGTTTGACACACGCAAGGTCGTGGATTTCACGAGGGAGAAGGATCCTACAAGGCTCATCAACCAGTCTTCCGGCGGCAATTTCGAGTTCTGCGGTGACATCCAGGACTGCCACCATTATCCTCAGCCTGCGATGAATGCCATCGAGGGCAAGTTCGTGAATGTCCTTGGTGAATACGGCGGAATCGGATATCCTGTCGAAGGACATCTGTGGAAGGCTGACAAGAACTGGGGATATGGCGATGTGAAGCACAGCGTTTCAGAGCTCATGGACCAGTACGAATCTTATGCAGAACTGCTCAAGCACTTCATCTACTGCGGTACGGCAGCTGCCGTATATACCCAGACCACGGACGTGGAAGTCGAGGTGAACGGCATAATGACCTATGACCGTATCGTCAAGGTCGATGAAGGAAGGTTCCGCGAAATCAACCAGTCAGTAATCAATACCCCGGCCAAGTAATTTGTCATTTCGAGCGGAGCCCAGGCCTGTCATTTCGAGCGGAACCCAGACCTGTCATTTCGAGCGGAGCCCGAAGGGCGAAGTCGAGAAATCTTCCTTTTGAAATTTGATAGACATAATGAAGTCGAACCCCCAAAATATCAAACATAATGAGAAAATCAGTTTTAATCCTTGCTACATTGCTGATGACTGTAATGGCTTCAGCATCAGGTGAATATAATCCAAAGGCCGCCGACGAAGCTATGGTGACATGCGGAAACGCCCGTTTCACCGTACTCACTCCGAAGCTCATCCGTATGGAGTGGAGTGAGGACGGCAAGTTCGAAGACCATGCTACCCTCGCTATCGTGAACCGTCGTCTCGATGTCCCTTCATTCAAGGTTGCCAAAAAAGGCAAAGGAGTGGTCATCACGACCTCCGGCCTCAAGCTAACTTACACAGGCGAAGGCAAATTCGACGGCAAGAACCTGAAAGTTGAGTTTTCCATGAATGATGCATCTGCACCGAAAGGTGTCCGCAAAGTCGTATGGACTCCCGATTCTGATGACTCCGGCAACCTTATGGGCACAACGCGTACCCTCGACGGATGTGATGGAGTTACTACAAGGGAGCCATTTGACAAAGGAGTGCTCTCGCGTGACGGCTGGGCAGTGCTTGACGAAAGCCAGCGCCATCTTTTCGTTGAGGACGACAGCGACTGGAAGACATGGGTGGCTTCCCGCGAACAGACTGACAGACAGGACCTCTATATGTTTGCATACGGACACAATTACAAGGAAGCCCTCGGCGACTTCATAAAGGTGTCTGGAAGAATCCCGATGCCTCCTAAATATACATTCGGATACTGGTGGTCCCGCTACTGGCAGTATTCTGATGCAGAATTCGTTGCTCTTGGCAAACAGATGAGGAGCCTGGGCATTCCTATCGACATCATGGTCATTGACATGGACTGGCATGAGACATGGAGCCTCATGGCCAAGGACAGCAAAAAGGATGAATTCGGCCAGAGAATCGGATGGACCGGATATACTTGGCAGAAACAATTGTTCCCTAATCCGGAGAATCTGCTCTCAGATATCCATAATCTGAAGATGAAGACCTCGCTCAACCTCCATCCTGCATCAGGTATCCAGCCTTATGAGGATTGCTATGAAGCATTTGTAAAGGACTATCTTTCAAGAACTTCTGACTATGATGGACCAGAAGGCTATATCTATGGAAACGAAAAGTACCAGTTTGCCGGCACAAAGGAACCTTGCGGTACCCCGGGCGAGAAGGCTCCTGTCCCGTTCAGGATTGACGATCGCAATTGGGCAGATGCTTATTTCAACTCTGTAATCCATCCTTTGGAGGAACAGGGTGTCGATTTCTGGTGGCTCGACTGGCAGCAGTGGAGGAAAAGCAAATATACTCCGGAACTCAGCAATACATTCTGGCTCAACAGGACATTCTTCGATGACAAGGTAAGACGCACTGAGTCCGAAGGCAAGATGGCCCCTCGTCCTTTCATTTACCACAGATGGGGCGGTCTCGGAAGCCACCGCTACCAGCTCGGATTCTCCGGCGACACCTACACGACATGGAAAGTACTCGGCTACCTCCCTTATTTCACATCTACGGCATCCAATGTCGGCTACGGCTACTGGGGACACGACATTGGAGGGCACATGAGCCCTAAGGGTGAGTCCGGAACCGACCCGGAGATGCTCACAAGATGGCTCCAGTTCGGCGTGTTCACACCGATATTCAAGACCCACAGCACCAAGAACGCCTCCCTTGAAAGGCGAATCTGGATGTTCCCTGAGTATTTCGAGACAATGAGGGCAGCAATCCGTCTGCGCTACAGCCTCTCTCCATACATCTATACTGCTGCAAGGACAACCTACGATACTGGTATATCCATGTGCCGTCCGATGTATTATGACTATCCTGAAGCAGATGAGGCATATTCATGGAACCAGCAGTACATGTTCGGAGATGACATTCTTGTGGCTGCTATTGACAAGGCTTCTGATTCTGAGACAGGACTCTCCGAGAGGTCATGGTGGCTTCCTGAGGGCAACGACTGGTATGATGCCGCTACCGGCACTTTACTCAAAGGTGGTGTAAAAGTTATCGGAAAGTACACCATCGAGGAGAATCCATATTTCATCAAGGCAGGAGCAGTCATCCCTATGGCATCACCTGAAATCACGAATCTTCAGGATCCTGACAACGAACTTTATCTGTTCGTTGCTCCTGGTGGAGCTGACGCCTGCACAACAGTCTATGAGGACGATGGCAACACCCAGGCTTATGATTCTGACTATGCAACCACAAAGGTCACCAAAACGCTTTCTGGTGGCAAGGCAGTCGTGAAGGTTGCGGCCCGTGTGGGTACTTATGCAGGAATGGCGCCTACAAGGAAAATCAGGGTGGTCTTTGACAATATCCTTCCTCCTTCAGAGGTGAAGGTCAACGGTGAGGTCATACCTTATTCCCGTTTCAGCAAAGAGGGTTGCTGGATGTATTCCGGCAGTGACTTGGCTGCTACAGTGGTTCTTGCCGAGACATCAGCCGACGAAGATGTGGTCGTTGAATGTACATATCCTCAGGACAGGACTGCCATTGACGGAAAGAAAGCCGTCGTACGAAGGATGTTTTCCCTCACTCCTGAGGCAAAACTTCTGTTCAGTGCAAAGGTGGATGCTTTCATGATGCTTCCAATCGATCTTCTCAAGGCCGCTCAGTGCGGAAGCCTGATAAATGAGAATCCTGACCAGGCCGCAAGCTACTTGCAGGATATAGATGTCGAGGCAATGTACGAGAGCGTGGCAAGCTACGAGAAGATTCCTGAAACCTTCAAAGCCAAGATCAAGGCTCAGGGTGCTCCAGTATATGAGATTGTGAAATAACCGTTTTATGAGTATAAAAAGAATGCTTTTTGTAGCAGCAGTCGCGGTGGCAGCATCGGGGCTGCTGCCTTGTTATGGGCAGAGGACTGAGGTGCTTCTTGAAAAGAACTGGAAATTCCATCTCGGGGATGTTCCTCAGGCATTTGCCTCCGGATATGATGATTCGTCGTGGCAGGATGTGACCGTGCCCCATGACTGGGCAATCTACGGCCCTTTCAGCCGTGACATTGACCTTCAGCCGAACGATGACAATACTGCCGTGATGACGGGAAGGACCGGAGGTCTTCCGTATGTTGGTTGCGGGTGGTACCGCAGAAACTTCACCGTAGAATCCGGGAAGAGGACGACGTTGGTGTTCGACGGCGCCATGAGTGAGGCGAAGGTGTATGTGAACGGCACGCAGGTGTGCTTCTGGCCTTATGGCTACAATGCCTTCCATTGTGATGTGACGGAATATGTGCATCAGGGGGAGAATGAGCTTGCAGTGCGCCTGGAGAATCTTCCTCAGTCCTCGCGTTGGTATCCCGGGGCCGGATTGTACAGGAATGTGCATCTGATTCAGACTTCTGACGTGCATATACCTGTATGGGGGACATACGTAACCACTCCGGATGTGAGTGATGGCTATGCTTCCGTCAGGCTTGAGACCAGGGTTGATGGTGCCGATGGCCGCAGGGTGGATATCAGGACTGAAATCCTTGATGCGGACGGAGTCTGCCGGGCATCTTCTTCAAAGAATCTGATGGTAAGGGAAGGGGAGCCTCTGCTACAGACATTCATAGTGGAAAGTCCCCGTCTGTGGAGCCCTGAGTCACCGTCCCTTTATGTGGCCGAAACCGAGATTTCCATTGACGGACAGGTTCTTGACCGCTATTCCACCACATTCGGAATCCGCAAGATAGAATATATACCTCAGAAGGGTTTCTTCCTGAACGGCAAGGTGCGCAAATTCAAGGGAGTATGCAATCATCATGACCTCGGGCCGTTGGGTGCTGCCGTGAACGAGTCAGCTCTCCGTCATCAGATCAAGATGCTGAAGGACATGGGATGCGATGCAATAAGGACTTCTCACAATGTGCCGGCTCCGGAGCTTGTCAGGCTTTGCGACGAGATGGGTATGATGATGATGGTTGAGGCTTTCGACGAGTGGGATGTGGCCAAATGCGTCAACGGCTATCACAGGTTTTTCGACCAGTGGGCTGAACGGGATATGGTGAACATGCTTCATCATTTCCGCAACAATCCTTCGGTGGTGATGTGGAGCGTGGGCAATGAGGTCCCGTCGCAGCTTGAGGGTGACGGATGGAAGACCGGCAAGTACCTTCAGGATATATGCCACAGGGAAGATCCTACAAGACCTGTGACCTGTGGAATCAATTATGTGAAGGCCTCCCTTGCAAACGGTTTTATTGATGCTTACGATATTGTCGGAATCAATTATCATCCATGGAATTACATCCAGGTTTACGATAAGGTCGGCCACGGCCTTGTGCTTGGCAGCGAGACGGGCTCCACAGTCAGCTCAAGGGGAGTGTACAAATTCCCTGTTCAGAGGCGTTTCAGCATCTCTGACGAGGACCATCATTCCAATTCGTACGAGGTGGATGCCTGCAAATGGTCTAATGTGCCTGAAGTCGATTTCTCGATGCAGGACGATTATCCATGGGTGATAGGGCAGTTCGTATGGACGGGCTTCGACTATCTCGGAGAGCCTACTCCTTATGACAATGATGCCTGGCCCAACCATAGCTCCATGTTCGGAATCATAGACCTAGCATCCATTCCTAAAGACAGGTTCTATCTGTTCCGCAGCCAGTGGAACACAGAGGAAGCTACATTGCACATCCTCCCTCACTGGAACTGGAAAGGTCATGAAGGGGAGGGGATACCTGTGCATGTCTTCACCAGTTGGCCTTCCGCAGAGCTTTTCCTCAACGGAGAGAGCCTTGGAATCAGATACAAAATCAAAGATGCTCCGAAATCCACAGGTTCCCAGAAGAATAACGATGTGGACGGAC
Source organism: Candidatus Cryptobacteroides sp. (assembly GCA_051870095.1). Classification (GTDB taxonomy): domain Bacteria; phylum Bacteroidota; class Bacteroidia; order Bacteroidales; family UBA932; genus Cryptobacteroides. The sequence continues at coordinate 28,762 of JBJEBN010000078.1, forward strand.
GTTACAGACTTATGTGGAATTCAGTGCCATACAGTCCTGGCGAACTGAAAGTTGTGGCATACGATTCCGATGGCAACCCTGCCGACACAACCTGTGTGCGCACAGCAGGGAAGCCTCACCATATCGAACTCACAACATGTCGTACGGATCTTGCTGCCGACGGGAAGGATCTGGCCTATCTCACCGCTTCCGTCGTCGACAAGGATGGCAACCTCTGCCCTGTCGAATCAAGAATGCTGACTTTCGAAGTTTCCGGTGCCGGTAGTTTCAGGGCTTCGGCCAATGGAGACCCGACTTGTCTTCTGCCTTTCCATGAGCCGAGGATGACTACTTTCAGCGGCAAGCTCACGGTAATCCTGCAAAGTTCAGAATCAGCTGGGAATGTGAAGCTTACGGTGCGTTCCAAGGGACTCAAGCCTGCGACAATTCACATTCCTGTGAAATAATATCAGTTAGTCTCGTTGATAATCTTTTCAGCCTTGGCGTAGCCGTCAGCCGGGGCATTCCACATAAGGGCAATCACGATTGTTCCAACTATACCGATGATGACTGATACGAGGAATACCGAATCCCATCCATAGTGCTGGGCAAGAAATCCGAATATAAGACCCGAAACAGTCGTGCTTGCATATCCGAATATTCCGAGGATGCCGTTGGCCGTAGCACAGGCATGCTTTGTGGCCTGATTGGATGCCGCAATGCCGAGAAGTGCCTGGGGACCATATACGAAGAAGCTTGAAAGGACAAGCCAAACGATTGAGAGCCAGTTCATTGTGGCAGGGGTCTTCCAAAAGAGGAAGAAAGAAAGGGTGGCGCCCACGGTGCATATAAGGCACGTCCTGTGGGCGCGGCTCTTCATGAACCGGTCAGTGAACCAACCAGCCGCGAGCATACCCAAAATTCCACCGATGATTTCAGTGGTGGCTACGACTGTACCGGCTGTGGCGATTTCCATTCCCTTGAACTGTGTGAGGAATGTTGCTCCCCAGTCGAGGATAGTGAATCTTACGATGTATATGCAGAAATTCGACACTGCAAGTATCCAGATCAGAGGATTCTTGAATACGAGCTCTCTGACGAGCTTCTTGTAGCTTTTCTCTGAGATTTTCTCATGGGATTTGGCCGGTGCCGCGCCTCCGTTCTCCTCAGCTTCCATTTCTTCGAGTTCAGGAAGTCCGACTGAAGAAGGTGTATCGCGCAGCAGGGCATAGAGTGCGAACGCTCCCACGACTGCTATGGCTGCCGGTACAGCGAAACATAGCTGCCATGCGCTGTAGCCGAATGTCTTGAGGATGAATCCGCATACCGCTACTATGATTCCGGCTCCTATGGAGTGTGATGCATTCCAGATGGACTGCTTGGTGGCAAGCTCCTTCGGTGAAATCCAGTGCGCCATGAGGCTCATGCAAGGAGGCACTCCCATTCCCTGGAAGAATCCGTTGAGCACCCACAGTGAACCTATTATATATACAAGGGTCATCGTAGCCTTTCCGTCAGGTCCCAGGACATTCACGAAGGCATTCATTGACGGGCTGAAGCATATGCCGAAGTTGACTAGGGCAGACAGTATCAGGCCTGCGGTCATGAGTTTGCGCCGGCTCATCCTGTCCGCGAGGAATCCGTTCACGAATCTGGAGAATCCGTAGATCACGCCGTTCAGCGTCAGGAAGAGTCCGAGCTGGGTCTTCGTAATGCCAAGTTCTGCCTCGAGTGCAGGCATTGCCACGCTGAAATGTTTTCTGACGAAATAATAGAGGGCGTACCCCACCATGAGCGTTATGAGTGTCCTCCACTGCCAATACTGATACTTTTTCTTTGTCTGAATGTCCATAAGGGTTACAGAGATTTTATTTGTTTTTAGTTTGTCGTTATTGAAAATATAATTTTCAATGTTTTTTATAATTCGGCATAAAGATAAATATTTGTTTCTTTTTGTCAAAGAATATTTATATATTTGTGCTTTAATGAAACAAAATGAAACCTGACCGAATAGAAATGAAACCGGACCATAACGGTGCAATCGCTCCACAGATGATGGAGAGACTGTCGAAAATCAAGCGGCTGGCTCTTGATATGGATGGAACTATTTATTTAGGCAGCACATTGTTCCCGTTCACACTCGATTTTCTGCAGTCGATGAAGGATGCCGGCATTGGTTATTCATTTCTGACCAACAATCCGACAAGATCGGTTGCAGCATATATCCGTAAACTGGCCTCCATGGGGATAAAGGTGGACGAAGAATGCATGTACACTACCTCTCTTGCTGCCATTGACTATATCAAGGCCCATTATCCTTCTGCAAAGAGGCTTTTCATGCTCGGTACTCCAAGCATGGTTTCACAGTTTGAGAAGGAAGGGTTCGAATCGTGCTCCGACGACCCTGATGATGTGCCCGATGTTCTTGTCGTGGCATTCGATCCTACTCTTGAATACAACCGGCTGTGCAGGGCTACCTGGTGGGCTTCGCAGGGCATTCCTTATATTGCTACCAATCCGGACAAGGTGTGTCCGACAGACCAGAGAACCATACTCGTCGATTGCGGGTCCATCTGCAAATGCATCGAACATGCTTCAGGAAGGCGTCCTGATGTCGTGCTCGGCAAGCCTGATCCGAACGTCCTCTACGGGATAATGGACAAGTTCGGCCTGAAGGCTGAAGAGATTGCGATGGTAGGGGACAGGATATACACAGACACCGCCACGGCGCACAACGCCGGTGCTTTCGGAGTGCTTGTCCTTTCAGGTGAGACTACAATGGATACCGTCCGGAAGGTCATCGATGATGCCGAATCCAATCCGTCTCCAGAGTTTTTCCCTCCGGATCTCATCGTAAGGGATGTCAAGGAACTTGGCGAACTAATCCTCGCCTCGCATTCCTCGCAAACGAATGAAAAATAGCCCGGTCGTCATTCTGTCAAGCCCGTCCACCCCTTCCGTCGACTGCCGAGGTTTTATATTTTGATGAAGTTGTTGCATATTTTATTACTTATCACTAATTTTGCGATATGATAAAGAAATATCAAAATAATCGTGAAAAGTATAATGCAATGAGAAATGCCATTGCATTGAGAGAACGATGGCTTAAGGCAGTCCGCGAAGGAGTTTCTAAAGAGGAAATGGAGAAAATGGGTATGAGGACTCCTGATATTGTTGCATAATGAAACAGTTGTCTCTAGCATCAATTAATAATAAATCGCCGCTTGAAGTCTCTTTTACTCCGAGCGGCACTTTTTCTTTTGGTAAGGAAAAGAATACATATATTGTCGGATTCGTAGAGGACCAGACAATTCTCGATGAGGGAGTTTATCAGTTCTTTATAGAGAATGTCGACAAGAAAAAGAATGTCTTGAGCACGAATGTTTGTCAGACTATCATAGCTATCATTGAGGAGTTTTTTGTTGCAAATGATTCTGCAATTCTTTATATCTGTGATGTGTCTGATGGTAAGCAGTCGGCAAGAGATAGGCTTTTCGCTATGTGGTTTAATTCATACGACGGAAAATTCAATTATACATTATCCAGAGTATCAATTAATATTGATGGAGTTGATTACTATGCATCATTATTGATTTCGAATTTGAATCCATCTTATGCCGAAGTTTTATCAGCATTCAATGATTTCATAAGTGAATTTATCTCAAAAGTTGAATAGGAAATAGTTCTCTTATATAAGCATAGTTTGACAATTATTTCAAGCCTGTCCGGAGACACCGCTGCCCTCGGAGAAATCTGGTGGCTGTTGTGTCAAATTGTGCCATCGTGCAATTCATCGAGCAGGGGAGATGGGGCTCTAGAGGGCTGAGTGGCACATTAGGCTGTCCGATGGCGCTGGATTGGTGGCATTGAGCAGGACTGTAGCCATTCTATGGTGCTAAACGGTAGGTGAGCCTGCTCGGTGTTTTGCACGAGAGTGTCAGATGACTATAGTTGAACAAAAAGCAGAAGCCGCCCCGGCGAGGGCGGCTTCTTTGATTTTATGGTAGGTTGAGTGTTGCTGTTATTTCGCTTTAACTACGATATTGTCGATGAACATACGCTTTCCGCCGCTCTTCGTGTAGTTAATCTTGCCAGTATCTTTGTCAAGGTTGGATGTTGCCACCATGGTTATTCTGGTGTCCTCATCAGCACCTTTGACGAGTGCTGAGAATGTCGTCCAGAAGATTTCACCCGTACCCTGTGGGGTTGAGAATTCCTCACTGTACTTGGTGCCGTTCTCGAAGGTACCGTTTCCTGTAATCATCAAGGTGAGAGTGTAACCATCAATCTTGCCGTCTCCCTGAACCATTCTTGCCCAATCAAATGAGATCTCATAATCTTTGCCGGAATTCCTGAACGAAGGAAGAGTTAAAGAAGTTTGGCTTTCAGAACCTGTCTTGCCCATCTTAAGGTAGCACTCCTGAAGATAAACCACATTGTTGGCGCCATCTGCCTTTCCAGGAATGTAGTAGCCGATAGCATCGCGCAACGGTTCAAAGAGATTTTTCAGAGAAGCAGTCGAATAGATATTCGAAGCCTTTGCTTTCAAGTTCTTGTTTCCTACCGTGTCATAGTCTTCAGGTTCGGTTTCCTTGGCCTTGTCAACCACCGGCTGCAACCAGCTGAAATCATCCGCAAAGAGAACTCCACCCGCATATTGTCTTACAGTCAGAGTCCTTTTATATGAATAAGACTCATTGGAAATAGTCACCTGTCCAACCCTGGCGTCACCTTCATTTGCAGCAAAGGCAACTGGAACCACATATACACCTGTCTGACCTTCGGAAGCAGGAAGCGTAATCCAATCGCTGTCAGTGGTGATGGAGAATGGAACATTTGCATCGACATCGAAATTGACAGTATTGGCAATACCCGGTACTCCAAGATATATGTGCTGCGCGCTGATATCAACCCTCGGTTCGAAATTGTCTTGTTTTACCATAACGAAGGCCTCAACACCGTTGGACTCGTTATAGAAACGGACATATCCGCTTCTTGTTGCCCCCGAAACGTTCGGAGCAAGGGTGAAACTGTGGTATGACTTCTCCACAAGTCCCTTGGTTGACGGAACTGCAACCTCAGTTATCCACTCAGCAGAGGTCTCCACCAAATAATCAATGTTGGACTGGACAGTCACGGTGAACTCGTCACCCTCACCGAGCAGAGCGGATGTGTTCTTGTCGCTGGTTACACTGATGAGCGGATCAAGCTGACCACCAGCAGCAGACTGAACCACGTGGATGTTCTTTCTGGTATCGGCGGAAGCAAGGACAATCACGCCATGACGCAGGTTGACGCTTGTACTTGGCTGGCAGGTTACTGTAACGGTAACTTCCTCACCGGCAGGGCCTTCAAGAATATCAACGTCGAACCATCCGGAATCCAGGCCCTTGGTCAATGTCCAATTATTGTCGGACTTGATGCTGAACGAGGCCGGACCAGCTGGAGTTCCCTCGAAGGTGAGGACCTCTTCGGACAAGGAAACATTGGCATAAACAGGGTCGGAGTAAGGAATGCCGGAATCTTTGACCTTGATATTGTCCAGATGCCAGCGCTGCTGGTCAGGAGTAACGGAAGCATATTGATAAGGACGAATGGTAATCCTTGACTTATTGCTGGCACCTTTCAGAAGGACGGAAGCATGCTGCCACTCTATGTGGCCCTTTTCCTGAGTCGTGAAGAATGGATCGCTCACATTGGTTCCATTCTCGAAGACGCCGGCTCCCTCGGGAACCTCAACTACGATCTGAACGTTGTCGATGTTGCCAGAACCGGTCATGTGAGCTGCCCAGTCAAATTCAATGATAGCATTGACAAGTTCGTCTCCCTTGAAGGCAATTTCAGGAAGGATGAGACCATTGTTGTTATTGGTGGTTTCCGTGCTGGTCTTACCGAATTTCCAGTAATATCTTTGTGGATATATCACCTTGGAATTTGGATTCAAGTCCTCATATCCACGTTTAAGAAGTTCGTCAAGAAGCGGAGTGAGTGAGCCATTTGACCGGAGGTTTGGAGCATCGGCACTGGCATTATTCTCTCCGATGGAGTCTCCAACGCCCACTCCAGAAGCATCAATGAGTGGCTTCATCCAAGAGAAATCTTCATAGAAATAGGCATCCAGCTGTTCGTTGATACCCTTGTCCTCGACCTTTACCAGAGCAAGTTTTACGTCACCATCCTCGACACCCACATAATATGCCTCAATTGCTATGTTGTGCATATTGACCTTGGCAAGATCGATATCGGCATTCGGTTCAAGGACTGAAACTTTAACAGGAAGAGAGGCTTCGAAATAGAGGGTAGTACCCAGAATTCCTGCCAATGTGCTGACATACACTACATCGGAAGCATTGGCAGGATCGAGGTTTGTTACGAAGTCCACAGGCGTGCCACGTGTCGGTTCGCCCTCTTCAATCACTTGAATTTCACCTGCTTCAAGGGCGGCCAGGCCATATATGGTCTTCTTCTCGCCCGCAATGAATACCTTGCTGCCCTCAGAAGGCCTTGTCTTGGAGATAACGTACATTGACGCTCCCTCGTCGGAGGCGACGAAACCCTCGGCGGTAGTTGCCACGACCTGGGCTTCAGCAATTTTTGCTACGTCCCCGTCCTGCATTTCCTTTACCTCGGAGAGGGTCTTCTGAGGTGCGCCGAGGAAGTTGTCACCACCCTGATAGATAACGCACTTGATCGTATAGCCCCTGCGGTTAGCAATCAGGAGCTCACCCTGACGAGGTCTGGCAACGGTCTTGCCGTCTTCCATGTAGTTGTCATCAACTGTGACACTGATTTCCATCGTCTGACTGCCGGAAGCCGGAGTGAAGGCAATCCAATCCTCGGAAGCATCAACAAACCAGTCGTCATCCGAAGCAACCTTCAAGAGTTGAGGCTCAGCACCTGTGGCATCGAAAGTCAGGCTGGACTCGCACATAAGAGCGCTGGGCTTGACTAGCTCATCCTGCTGGCATCCAGCAAACATGAAAAGAGCCAGAGACGCAACGCAATACTTTGCTATTTTGTCAAATATTTTCATAATCCAATTCATTATTTGTCAGATTAATTGTTTCCTGCATCAGTCGAACCACCGTCGGAGAGTCCATCATTCCACCCAGGATTCTGAGCAAGGTTAGGATTGATTACCCTGTCTTCGGTAGGGATTGGATAGAGATAGTCCCTATCTTCGTTAAAGGTCCTTGTAATCTTCCTGAACATTGAAACGAAGCCGTGGTCACCTTCACTCAGGACAATACCGTCGGAATATGGAACGTTCTTGCCGTCGATTTCGATTTCCTGAATCTGGAAGCAAGGAAAATCTTCAGGATAGCCGGTCGGCTTTGATTTTGTGGAATAAAGGCACAGGTCTGCCACACCGTCACCCGTGAGGTCATACTCTCCAGGACCGGCGAAATACATTCCCAGAAGTGGTTGCTCATAGCATTTGCCTTCCTTCCACCTTACGATGTCATCCCACCTGGTGCATGATTCCATAACCAATTCGATGGTTCTTTCACGGCGGATTTCAAGAATCTGTGCAATATTGGACGGATTCAATGCTGCGAGGTTGCGATAGCCATAAGTATCCGACACAAGGAACGGGTCAACAGTGAGTGAGCCCACGTCCATCTTCTTGACACCTGCCCTTTGGCGGAGAAGATTGATGGATTCGTCCGCAACGGTCTGGTCGAATTGCCCCATTTCTGCCTTTGCCTCTGCATAAATCAGATAGGCCTCTGCAAGACGGAAAACAGGGATATCGTTGAAGGACATGTCAGCACGTGTTGCCAACTGGTATTCCGCATCCATCACATATTTGTCAAACTGGAAACCGGATGATGTCTGGCTTAGATCGGGGCCGTATGCTGTGTAGTTGGCATCAACCCTGACAAAACCCGGGATTCTCATTATCATACCCATACGCGGGTCGCGGTCCTTGGTCTGGTCAACAAAGGACATCGTTTCCCAACCCGGCTGGCTGGAGAAGAAAGTTCCATCTTTCATAAGAAAGCTGTCCACAAACTTCTTTGAGAAACCAGGAGAGCCTTGGGTTGGCATCAAGCAATAGCCCGTTGCATTATGTGTAGCCACTCCGCTTTCCATGTTTATGGCAAGGATGTACTCATCAGGATCGGCCTGGAGTTGACGGAACATCATTCCGTAATCGGCAGCAAGTTTGTAAGGTCCCTTGACCATGATTTCATGGGCGGCATCGGCAGCAAGGGCAAGATAGTCATCGGCAGTACGGCCTCCTTCAATAACCACATTGTGATATTTGCGGAAGGTCCCTTCATAGAGGCAGAACCTTGCCTTGAGCATGAGAGCAGCCCATTTGTTGACACGGTAAGGAGACTTTTCCTCAGTAAGTACGGAAATGGCATAATCAATGTCCTCAAGCATATGACTCATAACCAATTCCCTGGAATCCCTCGGTTTGTACAGGTCTTCATCGGTGGAACCGAGTTCCCTGTCGTACCATGGAACGTCACCGAATCTCTTGACTTTGTCGAAATAGAAGAATGCACGGAAGAACTTGCCGATGCCAGTATATTTTGCAACTATTTCAGGATCATCGCATTTGTCCATATTTCCGAGCATCGTGTTGATCCTGCGGAGGTTTGACCACGACCATCCACCCTTGCCTGCTCCCGGAGGAACAACCCTGGTGGAACCGCCATAAAGTTCATCGCTAAGTGTTCCCCTCTGGAACATTATGTCGGACTGTTTTTCATATGGTTCCTTGTCAAATAAGTTATTATACAGAGGATCCGAGAAAAGCATGAAGTCCTGTTCGCTTCGGAAATAGTTTTCCGGGGCGAGTTTGTCTTTTGGAGCCCTGTCAAGAAAATCGCAAGATGCAAGGGCAAGAACGGTAGCCAAAACGGTAATAAAATATTTTTTCATCTTCTTTTCCTCCATCTTTAGAATGTTATGTCAATACCGAACATGATAGTTTTCTGCCATGGATATGCTACTGCATCCTTGGCGTCAGAGTTGGTGTACATACCTGTAGAAGTCTTATCAGTCACTCTCCTGTATGCTGATTCCGGGTCCAGATACTTGGTGTATTTCTTCAAAGGAGAAGCGTAGGCAAGGTTCTCACCTGAGAAATAGAAACGAATCTTGTCGATGTGGATTGCACGGGTCCATTTCTGAGGCAGGGTGTAACCTACAGTCAAGTTCTTGAGCCTTAGATATCTCACATTCTGAAGATAGCGGCTGTTGACAGGAGCAAGTTCTCCACCTGTTGACGAATAGACACGAGGTCTCGGGAAATAAGCATCCTTATTCTCTTCTGACCAGCAGGTCTTGATGAAGTCAGTAGGCATAAAGGCGGTGTAATAGGCATATGAATATGAACCCCAGAAGGCGATGTTCATTCCAGGAGGATAGAAATAGTGGTTTCCGGTACCCTGAAGGAAGATGGAAGCATCTATTCCCATCCAATCGAATCCGAGGTTGATGCCATACTGGAGACTAGGGAGGGAGTTACCGAGAATCTTGCGGTCACCCGGGTCATCAACGGTGTTCTTTCCGAGGGAAATCATATTGATTCCATTTGGTCCTTCCTGTTTGTTGTCAAGATCCACATAACGGAGGTCACCGGCAAGGAAGCCGCCCTGCATACGGTTTGGTCCTATATATGATAGGGCGTCGCAGACATTATTCTGATAATCTTTCGCTTCCTCGTCGCTCTGGAAGAGTCCATCGACCACGAATCCCCATATTTCACCGATTCTCATTCCCTCGTAATAGTCGGAAAGAGACTTGTCAGGGTTGTTGGCATAGCGGGTAATGTGAGAATCATAGTCGCTCAGGGATGCACTTATATTATAGTTGAAATCCTTTCCGGCGAGTTTGAATGAATCCCTCCATCCGAGGGACAATTCATAACCTCTGGTACGAAGGTCAGCCGAGTTCTCCTTAGGAGAGTCTGCTCCGTAAACACTAGGAAGTGAGCCACCTTGAACAAGCATGTTCTTAGTGTCTCTGATATAGGCTTCTGCCGTGAAATTGAGACGATTGCGAAACATGGCAAGGTCAACTCCGACATTGTACTGATAAGTGGTTTCCCAAGTAAGCGAGCTGGAGTTCGGCGCAGAGATAGATGCATATTGGCCTTTGCTCGTGCCATCAAAGGTGTAGTTTTCAAAACGATTGTTAAGATTGATTGTCCTCATGTACGCATAGTCAGACACGTTCTGGTTTCCGAGCGTACCGACAGATGCACGGAGTTTCAGGTTGTCAACGACTTTTTTTGCAGTAGCGAAGAATGGTTCCTCGGAGATTCTCCAGCCAGCTGAACCTGATGGGAAAAAGCCCCAGCGATGGCCCTTGGCAAAGCGCGAAGTTCCGTCATAACGACCTGCAATTTCAATGAGGTAACGACCCTTGAAGTCGTAGTTGATTCGGCCGAATACACCCATGAGGGCATATTCGCTCTGACCGCCTGTAACAACCGGATTGCCGACTCCATCTATGACCTGTGACAGTCCAAGGTCGTTGAGCTCGTTGTCGGAGAGGAAATAAGCCTGTGCCTGTACGTTCTTGTAGTGATAGTGCTCCAGATTGAAACCTGCCATCACCTTGAGGTTATGGGCATCGGCATAAGTGTCTTCATAAGTCGCAAAAATGTTGCCTGACAAGTAGTTGTATGATCGACTACGTTCCGTGAGAGCATTCTCACCTGCACCTCCGATTGAGTCATAGACGCCAAACTCGCCCGGACGGATTCCGTAAGGTATGTTCACTGTGCGGTGCATGTCGTTCCTTTGGATTCTCCTGTAAGTGAAATCGGCAGTGATGTTGAATTCCTCAATCGGGGCAATCACCAGCTGGGTGGTGTTGGCGAAGTTGAATTTCTTCTCCTCGTTCTTGTGCTGACCCATTGCAAAGACAATCTGGCGGCCGTTTGCTACGTTGTAGTTACCTCCGGTAATCAGAGGATTGAGGTACAGACCGGTTCCATCCGGGTTGAACAGAGGGAAGGATGCAGGAGAGTGCCTGAGGTTGCGGAATACGTCCTGGATATCTCCCACTCCTATATAAGAATAATTGGAATTGTAGAAGGATGTATTGTTGGAGAGTTTCAGCCATTTCTTGAGGTTGGCATCAATCTTAGCCCTGAGATTGTACTTTTGATAAAGGTCAGGGGTAGTCTTGATGATACCTGTCTGGCGGTCGTATCCTCCTGATATGAAATATTTTATATTCTTGGAACCACCGCTGATGGAAATATTGTGCTGCTGGACAGGATGCCTGTCATTGAACATCTCATGATACCAGTCGGTATTGCAGTAGTAAACCCACTGCTCGCGTCCGTTGCGGAATTCCTTCACAACCCAAGGCCTTTCCGGATTCTCGGTCTTGTCGTTGACACGGGCAAGGAGTTCCATCATATCGTGCTCGTTGTAGCCGGTGTAATTCTTTCCGGCGGCCTGTGTTCTCCAGAAGAGGTCGAGGGTATATACTGACCAATATCCTCTGCTCTCATAGTCCGTGGAAGTTGTCGGTTCCTCCCAGCCGAAACGACCGCTGTAACGGATTTTAGCCTTGCCATCTCCTTCAGCACCGTTCTTGGTGGTCACCAAAATGACACCGAAAGCTGCACGCGCTCCATAGACAGCAGCTGCGGAAGCATCCTTGATTACGGAAATACTCTGCACGTCGTTAGGGTTAACATCCTGAAGATCTCCTATTGCCCCGTCAATCAAAACGATAGGATCAGCATCCGAATTGTTGATGGATGTAAAACCTCTGATGTTCATTTTTCCTGTACTTCCAGGATTTCCTGACTGGGTCGTGATGTTAAGTCCGGGCACTGAACCCTGAAGCATTGTAACGAGGTTGTGGGATGAACGGTCCTGAAGCTGTTTGTCATCCACAACGGAAATTGCTCCAGTCAGGTTGACTTTTTTCTGAGTACCATAACCTACAACCACAGTCTCTTCGAGGAGCATCAGGTCTTCTTCCAGTATCACAGAAATCCTGGACATGCCTGATGGAACAGCCACACGGGCTGAAACATATCCGAGGCAGGATACTTCAAGATTGACATCCCCTGAAGGAACTGTCAGAGAGAAGCTTCCCTCGGCATCGGTAACCGTACCTTGTCTGCTCCTCTCAACGACCATGACGGTCGCTCCGATAACCGGCTGCTGCTGAGTGTCAAGAACTGTTCCTGACACGGTCCTGTTCTGGGCATTGAGGGACAGGATTCCTCCAAGCGCCAGCAACAGGGTTGCAGCAATAGTTTTAATGAATCTCATAAACAATAGTTTAGTTAATAATATATGTGTGTGATAAGATTTCTCCATGCGGCCTTCGGCCTTAGTCGAAATGACAATCATGTCATGTCGAGCGTAGTCGAGACATCTTTGATGAAGCCGGGACATCTGTTATCGGCTGTAAGTCGCGACGTCAAAAGCCTTAGGACGAGTCATAGTCTCCGTGTAAACATTTCCAAATCTGTCAGTAACCTTGA
>JBJEBN010000079.1:0-1935 GCA_051870095.1 Candidatus Cryptobacteroides sp.
CCAATTTCCAGATGGCACTTAATCCCCAGATAACAAAAACATACGCACAGAATCAGATGAAGGAGATGCACAAGCTGATGTACCGTAGTGCAAGGTTTTCATTCTACCTGTTGTTCTTCCTTTCATTGCCAGTATTGTTTGAGACAGACTTTATCCTGACGGTTTGGCTGAAGACCGTACCAGACAATACGGTTGTATTCCTAAGGATAATGATATGCACGTCATTGATATATACAATAGCGAATCCGATGATAGTGGCCAATCAGGCAACCGGCAAAGTGAAAAGATATCAGGCAGTCTGCGGTACAATACTGTTGATGATACTTCCCGTGTCATATGTGTTGCTCTTATCGGGTTGTCCTGCATACAGTGTATTTATTGCTCATTTTGCCATGGAGGCGATAGCACAGTTGGCAAGAATGATTATGCTGCGACCTCTGATAGGTATAGGTGTCAAAGACTATATCGTCAACATATACGCAAGAATTGCATTGGTGGTGGTCATTTCTGTTATACTTCCTGTTATTGCATACCATTTGATGGATTACGGCACACTGCGCTTTATAGTTATAGGATTTGCATGTGTCATGTCAGTTTCCGCCAGTGCATATTTCTTGGGACTTGATTCCAATGAGCGGGCTTTCGTAATGTCAAAGGCTCATGGGTTATTGGATAAAATCAGAAAGCAATGATTCATATTACAGACAAGACGCTCTGCTGTGGCTGTTCCGCTTGTGCGCTGAAATGCCCCAGGCGCTGCATCACCATGCAGGCAGACAGCGAGGGATTCCTCTACCCCGTAGTCAATGAGGCTGACTGCATCGACTGCGGGCTATGCGAGAAAGTGTGCCATGAGCTTCATCCGTACGACGAACGCAAGCCGCTGAATGTATATGCAGCCATCAATAAGGATGAAGAAGTGAGGATGAACAGCTCTTCGGGCGGCATCTTCTATCTGCTGGCAGAGAAGACCATTGCAGAAGGAGGTGTGGTGTTCGGAGCAAGGTTTGATAAAGAATGGCAAGTGATGCTCGACTATGCTGAAACGATGGAAAGCGTAAAGCCATTCATGGGCAGCAAATATGTGCAGGCTCGCACCGCTTCGGCATACAAGGATGCGGAGACCTTCCTGAAGCAAGGTCGAAAAGTCCTCTTCTCCGGTTCTCCCTGTCAGATAGCAGGCCTTCATCACTATCTCCGCAAGGAATATGAGAACCTCACTACAGTTGACTTTGTCTGCCACGGAGTGCCAAGCCCGAAGGTATGGCAACGCTATTTGGACGAGGTAGTTAAAGCTGGCAAGAAAGCCATCAGCGATGTGAAGTTCCGCAACAAGGGCAACGGTTGGAATAAGTTCAATTTCGTGTTGTCGTACAATAAGGAAGACAAGACGGTCTCGTTAAGCAGCTGGCATCAGCAGAACCATTACATGCGAGCCTTCCTTTCCGACATGATTCTCCGTCCATCGTGCCACGATTGCCGTGCCAAACAGGGACGCAGCCATAGCGATATCACCATTGCCGACTTCTGGGGCATCAACAGGGAAATGCCTGAGATGGATGATGACAAGGGTACAGGTCTTGTATTGGTCAACACAGAGAAAGGTCGTCAGGCACTCGACTGGAACCAAGTGGCATTCAAGGAGTCAAGTTTAGAGGTGGCATCAAAATACAACGCCGGCTTGTCCTCACAGACAAAACCTCATCCCAAACGCACAGCGTTCTTTGCCCATCTCGACACGTCCGATAGCGTGATAGACCTCATCGACAAGAGTCTTCGCCCGACCTTTAAACGGCGTATCAGACTTGCGCTAAGGCGATATAAGCAGATGGCCAAGGAAATGCTGAAAATTGGCATAGGGGGGGGTAAAGAGATGCTTTTGAATATCAATCAACATGAGATTCTTCCTATGTTATCCGACAATGCAACGGTCTC
>JBJEBN010000080.1:0-1923 GCA_051870095.1 Candidatus Cryptobacteroides sp.
AGTAGATTTTCAAAGGATTGGCAATCACTTTGGTGAAACCGGTCACATCGCGTCCTGAATATGACTTGTTCACCTCACCGTATGCACCGAATTTCGAACTCATCAGGTCGTGACTGCTTCTGCAACCTGTAACGAAGAAGTGGTAAGGCATCAGAGTGACATCAACTTCTCCGCTGACATTCTGCTCGATGCTGTCCATCATTGCCTCCATGTCCCTCATCACCGGGTCAAGGTACATAGCCTCGTGCATCTGCTGACCATACCATCCTGCAATCTGGTCTTTCCAATAGATCTGTCCCTTTGTAAGTGTATGTTTCTCAAGGAGATGGTGAGATTTTACAAGAATCAGAGGAGCCGCAGCCTCAAATCCTACACGGCCTTTGATTCCTATGATAGTGTCTCCGATGTGGATATCCCTTCCGATTCCGAAAGGTGCTGCAACCTCGCGGAGTGACTTGATCAGCTCTACCGGATCCATCTTCTGCCCGTCAAGTGCTACCGGCTCTCCTTTTTCAAAGGTGATTGTGATTTTCTCCGGGGTGGATTTTGTTACCTGGGTAGGGTAGGCCTCTTCAGGAAGCACACCGTCTGATGACAAAGTCTCGACACCTCCGATGCTGGTGCCCCAAAGGCCCTGATTGATGGAATATTTGGATTTCTCCCAAGAGAAATTGAAGCCATGGTCCTTAAGGTAATCAATTTCATACTGGCGTGTGAAGCCGCAGTCGCGCACTGGTGCAATGATTTCAACCTGTGGCGCAAGTGTCTCAAATACAATGTCAAAACGTACCTGGTCGTTGCCTGCTCCGGTGCTTCCGTGTGCAACGGCATCTGCTCCGAGAGCCTTTACATGACCAAGAACTTCAAGTGCCTGGAACACCCTTTCTGAACTTACAGAAAGCGGGTAGGTCGCATTTTTGAGTATGTTGCCGTAGATAAGGTATTTGATGCCTTTTTCATAATAGGTATGTGAGGCATCGATGTTTTTGTGTGAAGCTGCTCCGAGGGTGAGGGCGCGCTGCTCGATTGCAGCCTCCTCTTCAGGGGAAAATCCTCCTGTATTAACCATTACGGTGTGAACTTCATAACCTTTTTCTTTCAGATAAGGGACACAGAACGATGTGTCAAGGCCGCCGCTGAAGGCGAGTACAACTTTCTTGCTCATATTATAATTCTTTATTGTTTTCAGTTTTTGCCGGGTTTAATACTTTGATATGCTCTGCCGGATCGTAAAGAAGGCCTGTGCACAGGCACATCTTGTAATTGTTGGATTCGAGAATCGGGAAGTTGCGGCATCCCTGGCATCCTTTCCAGAACTCAGGGTCGTCCGTGAGGGCGGAGAACGGAACAGGACGGAATCCAAGTTCATAATTCATCTTCATCACGGCAGCTCCGGTTGTGATGCTGAAGATTTTGGCCTGAGGGAAGAGTTCCTGTGAGAGCTGGAATATCCTTGTCTTGATGCGCATTGCAAGGCCCATTCCCCTGAATGCGTGTGCGACTATGAGGCCTGAGTTGGCGACATATTTCTTGCCTCCCCATGTCTCGATGTACGAAAATCCCGCGAAGGAACCGTCTTCTGCCAGAGCTATGACTGCCTTGCCGGCCTTCATTTTGTCTATTATGTATTCCGGAGTCCTACGGGCGATACCGGTGCCTCTTTCACGGGCGGATATGAATACCTCCTCGCAGATTTCGTCGGCGTAGATTGCGTGGCTTTCATCTGCCACCATAACATCAATTTGCATAAAGTTACGACAGCACACTTGTGGTGTGTTTGATAATGTTGTTGTTGATTGTAAAATTAGCGGATTGTCCCAAGAATGGGGTCGATAGGAATCCTAACGGCAAGACAAACCGAGATTGTCAATTGCGTTTGGGAGGGAATTGCTTCGAGAGCCCCTCCTATAGTCGGACGAATAT
>JBJEBN010000081.1:0-40571 GCA_051870095.1 Candidatus Cryptobacteroides sp.
AAGCGACTGCTGCGTTGGACTTTCTCTTCAGTCGGTCATTACCACAAGGTAACTCCCTCCTTCATCGATGCGTCCGCCTTGCATTCATCTTGAAATATTCCAAAGATCTTTTCTTTGTTTCTTTCAAGCGACTGCTGCTTAAACTGCATCATCTTGAAATATTCCAAAGAACTTACCGTTATTTCTCAAACGGGCTGCAAAGATACGGACTTTTTCTTAACCTCCAAATTTTTCTGCAAGATTTTTTCATCATTTTTTTGCCTTTTTTATGGCAAAACGTCACAATCAATTGAATGTCACCAAGATGTGCAGAATAATTTTTCTGTAAGATTTTTTGAATATTTTTTATTCCTGAGCGTAAAGTCCGATAATATTCCTGATAACCTTTGAAGCTGTCTCCATACTCTCCAGTGGAACGAACTCCATTTTCCCATGGAAATTATGTCCTCCGGCAAAAATATTCGGACATGGAAGCCCCATGAAAGACAGGTTTGCCCCATCAGTACCGCCACGGATAGGCTTGACATCCGGTACGATTCCCTCCATCTCCATTGCCTTGCGTGCTTTCTCAACAATATGAAGATGCGGCTCGACAACCTTCTTCATATTATAATACTGATGCTTTATCTCCACTGTCGCAGTGCCTTCACCGTATTTTTCATTGATGAAATCCACACATTTCTGCAAGAAAATCTTCTTCTGCTCATAGAGTTCCATGTCGTGGTCCCTTATTATATAGGAGAAAGTTGCATTCTCGACAGTTCCGTTGAAATTCATTATATGGAAGAAACCGTCATATCCTCCGGTAAATTCAGGGCGCTGGCCAACCGGTAACATGTCGTTCAGCTCCATTCCTATCAGTATTGCATTGAGCATCTTGCCCTTGGCATATCCTGGATGAATATTCCTTCCCTGAATTTTAACTGTTGCAGCAGCGGCATTGAAATTTTCATATTCCAATTCCCCTACGGCTCCTCCGTCCATGGTATAGGCATAGTCAGCACCGAATCTGGCAACATCGAACTTCACTACTCCGCGGCCAATCTCCTCGTCTGGAGTAAATCCAATCTTGATCTCCCCATGCTTGAAATCAGGGTGTTCCACAATATATTGCACAGCATCCATTATTTCCGCCACACCAGCCTTGTCATCAGCTCCGAGCAGAGTGGTTCCGTCGGTGGTAATGATTGTCTGGCCCTTGTAATTCAGAAGTTCAGGAAAGTCAGACACCTTGAGTGCAAGTCCCGGAACTCCTTCAAGAGGAATATCGGAGCCGTCATAGTCCTTGATTATCTGAGGCTTGACATCTGCCCCAGGAGCATCAGGAGATGTATCGACATGGGCTATGAAACCGACGGCCGGAACTTTCTTTCCACAGTTGGACGGAATCGAGGCCATCACATAACCATATTCATCGAGGGTTGCTTCAACTCCCATGGCATTGAGTTCGTCACATAGCATCCTGAGCAGGTCGAACTCCTTGGTTGCGCTTGGCTGGGTCTGTGAATCAGGGTCAGACTGTGTATCTACAGCCACATACCTCAAGAATCTGTCAAGTATCTTTTCCATATTATTGTTTCTTAGCTTTCATGGATGAACATATCATATATATTATGATTGCGATATAAGGGATTATAGCCACCGGCTCCGTCCATGCGGAAGGCTTCATGAAGACATCCACGTCGGCGAATTTAAGGATGGCGCTCACTACACCCATCAGTGCGCCTCCGGCGATAAATCCGGATGCTATCAGGGTACCTTTTTCCATTCGTGCATCATTGACTGCCTGATCCTTGCTGCGTGTGCTTACAAACCATGAAACAGCTCCGCCAACAAGCAGAGGGAGGTTGAGCTCAAGAGGAATAAACATTCCGAGGCAGAATGCAAGGGCAGGAACTCCGCACCAGTTGAGTACGAGAGCTATGACTGCACCCATGGCGTAAAGGGCCCACGGAGCGCTGCCACCGTTCATCATCGGGCCGATTACAGCAGCCATTGCATTTGCCTGAGGAGCTACCAGGGCATTTTCTCCTGTGAATCCGTATGTCTTGTTGAGCACTACCATGACTCCGCATACAGTGATTGCAGCGACTACGGTACCGAGGAATTTCCATGCTTCCTGTTTGGCTGGAGTTGTTCCTATCCAGTATCCTATCTTGAGGTCAGTTATGAATGCTCCGGCTACTGAAAGGGCTGTGCATACAAGACCTCCGACAAGTACTGCCGCTACCATGCCGACATTGCCGGTAACTCCCATGGCAACAAGTACCAATGATGTTATTATCAAGGTCATGATAGTCATTCCGCTTACAGGGTTCGATCCCACGATGGCTATCGCATTGGCTGCTACCGTTGTGAACAGGAAAGCGATGACTGCCGAGATGAGAAGCGCGACGATGGACTGCCACCAGTTGCACGCGGTACCGAACACAAAGAACAGGTAAGCCAGTATCAGAGTAAGCGCTATTCCATAGACTATGATGGTCATTGGAAGGTCCTTCTGGGTTCTCTCGGCGGATACTACGCCATCTGATTTCTTGCCCATTTCCTTGACTGCCAATGAGAATGCAGACTTGATCACCCCAAGCGACTTTATTATGCCGATGATGCCGGCAGTTGCTATGCCTCCGATGCCTATAGGTCTGGCGTATGTGGAGAATATTTCTTCGGCACTCATGGATGCTATGGTCGCAGTCATGCCTGTGTTCATCAGGTCAATTACGCTTTCACCTCCGAAGATGTTAATGAGAGGGATGAGCACGAACCATACAAGGAAGCTGCCGCAGCATATTATCAGGGAGTATTTCAAGCCTATGATGTAGCCCAGTCCGAGCACGGCAGCACCTGTGTTGTTCTTGACCACGAGCTTGAAATTGTCGGCGAGGGATGTGCCCCAGGCTGTCATCCTGGTAGTTATTGTCTCTGCCCAAAGTCCGAATGTGGAGACGATGAAGTCGTATGCACCTCCTATGAGTCCGCTTACAAGCAAGGTGAGGGCTCCTTTGCTGTTGCCTTCGCCGTTTATGAGGACCTGCGTGGTGGCCGTTGCTTCAGGGAAAGGGTATTTGCCATGCATCTCCTTTACGAAATATTTCCGGAACGGTATCAGGAACAGGATTCCGAGCACACCTCCGAGGAGGGATGATATAACCATCTGCCAATAATTGACTTCAAGGTTGAGAATGTAAATTGCCGGAAGCGTGAAGATGGCTCCTGCCACTATGGCTCCCGAACACGCTCCTATGGACTGGATAATCACATTCTGTCCGAGGGCATTGTTCTTCTTCAGTACGCTGGAGAGTCCAACGGCTATGATTGCTATCGGGATAGCCGCCTCGAACACCTGTCCAACCTTCAGGCCCAGAAATGCTGCGGCCGCGGAGAATAGGATAGTCATGATCAGTCCAAGACAGACCGACCATGGAGTCACTTCGGGATAATTCTTTTTAGGAGAAAGAATCGGGGAATACTCTTCTCCCGGCTTGAGTTCCCTATGGGCATTCTCAGGCAATTGTGTCTTATTATTTTCCATTGTCTATCAAGTTTCGTCAAAAATATTCTGCCCGTTTCAGCTAGCAGGATTGCAAAAGTAATAATAAAAACAAATATATAACAGAGGATGTTGGAGAATAAAAAAAAGACACCATTACAGGTGCCTAGTAAGTGGAGTATAGCGGACTCGAACCGCTTACCTCAACACTGCCAGTGTTGCGCTCTACCAGATGAGCTAATACCCCTTATTGTTCTGCAAATATAAGGTATTGCATCAAATGATGCAAATTTATTTCCTGCATGCTGCGTGATATGTCACAGAGTAGTGGAACAACTGCGGACGGAGCGATATGATGCCGTGGCATGGCGGCCGTCAGATGAGATTTCTATGATTGCTCCGGGAATCGCCGAGTTGGTCTTGACACTGCCGTCTTCGATGATCATCCCTGGCTGTGGTATATGGAAATTGATGCCGTTTTCTTCCCACCATGGCATTTCATATGCCACGATGGAGCTGTAGAAATCGGATGGTGTACGCTCCGGGCTCTCGTTCCAGCCTCGTTCAAAGACACCAAGAATCTTTGGAAAACAATCGTAGCAGACATCTTCGAAACTGCGTACGGTCTCGGTGAAGAGCTGCGCCTGGACTCCGATGAGATTGTCAGTCCTTTTCACAGGAAGTCCGAGTGAAGCCGTATCATCGAGATAGCAGGCCCAGCTGTGTGCAATCTCCTGCATGTTTGAAGAATATGCCTGATCAGCATAGGTAAATTCCACATTGGACATGACCGTCGGATATCCCTTGGCAGCATTGATGAAAGGAAGGTCGGCCCCGCCCCAGGACGTATTCCAGACATGGTTCGCGAACATAACGTCCTTGAGGCTGGCAGCAACCTCTTCATCCGCACATGATGCAATCTCCTGCCATCCAGCAATCATGACTCCTTTCCTCTTTGCAATGCCGGCAATACGGCCGAGAAACATTGAATGCAACGGCTTGCCGTACCATGCGCCTTCCGGCACTTCATCACCTCCTATATGGATTGCTTCAAGCGGGACTCCCGCCTCAGCATACATGCTTATGAAATTGTCAAATATCCTTTCAAGAAAGGTATATACCGACTCAAGTTCAACACTCATGACATTGTCAGTATAACCCTGGGCTCCACAATACACGGAAGTGTCGGCAGGATCCTGCAGTCTCATGGAGCTGTCGCCAGTCCTTCTTTCGTAAGCTTTCATCGCATATATTGCGGCCCTGCTGTGACCGGGCGTGTCAACCTCCGGTATCACCCGGATTCTCCTTTCCCAGGCATAATCAAGAATGCCGATGAATTCGTCCCTGGAATAGAAACCGTTGGAGAGTGACTCTGAAGACGGATCTGCGCAACCGTCATAAGAAGGCTGAAGCCCATGTTCAGGGTCAAGGGAGTGGAAAGCTCCGACAGAGGTAAGCTCGGGAATACCGTCAACTGCTATCCTCCATCCCTCGTCATCAGCAAGATGAAAGTGCAGATAATTCACCTTGTATCTGGCAAGCACATCTATCAGCCTTTTGACATCATTCACACTTGTGAAATTCCGCGCCACGTCAAGCATGAATCCCCTGTACCTGAAATCAGGCCAGTCCTCAATCCGGAGATCCTTCAAAGGCATGCCATGGAAGTTCCTGCGGAGCTGGTCCAGAGTTACATTGGCATAGAATTCCCCGTCCTCATCCACGGATTCTGCTTCGACATTGCCGTCATGGTCAAAAGACAGACGATACCAGCCTGCAGGCTTGTCCGAATGCAATGAGGAGAATCCGGAAGATGGGACAGGACCTCCGGAAGTAATCCTGCAGACACTCTTGGGAAGCGGGATGATGTCGCATGGCCCTACAGGATGCACATCCAGAGATGAGTTGTATCCATACCAATGCATTCCGTCTGATTCAAGGGGAAGAAAGACGTATTCCACATCCAAAGGAGTTCCGGTCACAGATTCCGAATCCATGTCCTGCAGGACAAATCCTTCCGGAGCCCAGGAGTACCTTATGAGAGGGTCAGAAACATACTTTGCAACCAACGTATCCCCGCAGACTCCGGAAGGCACAATCCTGCACAGATTGCCATGATGCACCTGCACCAAAGCGTCCGACCCTGGTACGGACTCCATCCTTGCAGGCATCTGGGAGAACCAGATAGTCCAGTTCTCCGGGAGGCTGCCTGCATTGCGGATCACTATTTTGTGAATGGCCGTGCCATCCTGCTCCTCCCCCTCGATCCAAAGGATTTCAGGTCTGGAGGAAGAACAGGATATGGCAGGCAGTGCCATACCGGCAAAGACAGCAAGGTGGACGGCAATGGCACGGAGGCCTGAGATCGACATATTCATGGTTTCAGGATTTATCTGTCAGGATGCAGCTGGTCAATCTAAATTTTTGCGAAGCCTTCAGCACTTATGCTGAAAGCTGAAATGTGACCCGGGACGAACTTAAGCGGCTGCGCTGAAGTGAAGTTGATGGTCTTGGCCCAGGAGTCGCTGTCAGTATAAACACTTATCTTCAACCAGTCTCCCTCTCCGAAGGTGACCGGGACAGTGGCGAAGAATACATCGGTCAATGTCGTACTTCTGAGTGCATTGTTAACATTCAGATAAATATATTTAAGCGCTTTGGAGTTGTTGACATTGACTTTGCCGGGCTGGTCGAAATAATAATAGATCTCTCCTGAAATCGCCTTGTTAGACTCGATGAGAACTCCCACGATTTCTGTTGCTCCCTCCGGGAGGGCAAGAGTCTTTATCCTGCCGTAGGAGGAAAGATGGGAGAAGGAGAGTTCGACCTCCTGAGGGAAATCTGAATATTCCTTGTTTGCGACAATCAGCTGTGCTTGTTCGTCACATGTCCCTGGAGTAGGAACTTGGTCAGCAGGTACAGTCGCATAAACAACTTTCTTCTCGGAAATTCCGTCAGAATCCCAGTCCTCATTTCCCATCCATCCCAGTGAGCATAGCGGGCTGAAGGCATAGAATGCATGGGCAGATGTCTCCTGTCTGGTGAAAGAAGCGGAGAAAACTGCAGAAAGTGCATCCGCTGACGGGGCAGGGGATATGTATTGTGCGCCGTCATACCCCTCTGAAGCACTCCCTGTCTGTGTATTGTAGAATATTGCAACCTTCTGATTTGATGTCCATTTCACAGGATAGAGGCCGTCCGAACTTTCTCCGAAAACGGTTTTGGTAGCATCCACGGATGATGTGAACCTGACTGTTACAGCATTGTCTGCAATTGCTTTTTCCGCACCGAACTTTGTGCATGACATCGTGAAGGCCACAGCTGCAGCGATAATCACGAAAAATTTCATCATCGTCTTCATAACATTCTACAGATTAAAATGTTCCAAAATTGTCCTCCTCAAGTTCATCAATGAAGGAACCGCTTACCTGAGTGCTTGTCGCGAAAATCTGTTCGGACAAGAAAGCCATCGTCTCGATTGACGGTGTTTCGTATTGTTCTTTAGTTGTCATAATTATATTTGTTTGTTGGTTATTGTCTTACTGTTGGTATACACGTACGTAATCGATGACATATTCTGCAGGGAAGATGGAGTCGTCGATTCCCATGTATCCGCCCCAGGAGCCTCCCACTGCCATATTTAGCTTGATATTGAAAGGTTTGTCGAACGGCCATGACTCCAGTTCTCCTGAACCGTCATTGCGGAATGTGTAATATGGCGTCCCGTCAATGTATGCCTGGATATAGTCAGCAGTCCATTCCACTCCATATACATGGAATTCATTCTCCGGGTCTGAAGGAGAATAAGAGGTCGTGAGAAGGTTCTTGCCTTCCTCCGTCCTGTCTTTCTTGTTGTGGAGGGAGAACCACACCACCCCGGGCTCATATCCTACATACTCCATTATGTCAATCTCCCCGTCAAGAAGATTGTCCGACGTCAAGACAGTCGGAAGCATCCAGAATGCCGGCCATAACCCGCGTCCTGCCGGAAGCTTTGCACGCATCTCAATCATCCCGTAAGTCCATGATTGCCTCGTGGTCATACGCGCTGAAATGTATTGCTTGCCGTTCTGCGGAGTATCCAGCCTATAGGCCGCAATTATCAGATTGCCATCCATGATCTTCGACACGACCTTGCCTCCATGTACCTTGTCGACATAGTACTGTGCCTCGTCATTGCCCCATCCGGAACCTCCGGTCTCGAATGTCCATTCACTGGATGGCCATGCCCAGGATATTCCCGGTTCTGCCTCATCATTGAATTCATCGTGCCACACCAGATTGTAGCCTTGCCGGGTTTGGTTCACGAACCCTGCTGCATCGAGGCTGAATGATGATATGCGTCCCGCATTGAAAGCCAAGGTCCTTTCCTTGCTGAATGATACGGTCTTCTCCCAGGTATCTCCGACGGTATATACGGTGAATTTCAGATAGTCCCCGTCACCCAAAGCCTCCTGCTGCGGCACGCAGGCGAAAAACACATCCTTGAGAGATATGCTTTTCAGCCCCCCGGAGTTCACATCCAGATAGATATATTTGTCCCCGCTGTTGAAATGGACATTGCCCGGCGTAGCGAAATTGAAATAGATCTCTCCTGACAGCCATCTGTTCGATTCAATGAGAATACCGACTATTTCGTCAGAGCCTTCCGGGAGTTCAAGGCTGCTTATCTTTCCGTATGCGGAAAGATGGGAGAATGACATTTCGACATCTTCAGGAAAAACAGAATATTCCCTTCGGGCAACAATCACTTGAGATTTCTCGTCACAGGAGCCAGACATGGGCACCTGGTCTGCAGGGATGGCTGCGTAGACCACCTTGCTCTCATTGATTCCATCTGCATCCCAATCCTCGTTACCCATCCAGCAGAGAGAGCACAGCGGGCTTATGCCGTAGAAAACATGAGTGCTTCCGCCTTCACTTGCAAACGTGGCTTCAAATGCAGCCGTCAGACTGTCGGATGCCGGAACCGGCAAGACATACTGGCCTCCATAATTATCGTCGGGGCTTCCTGTCTGGGAGTTGTAGAATATGCCTACCCTCTGGTTTTCAGTCCATAACACGGGATATACGCTACCCGCCGGCGATCCGAACTCTGTCTTGGTCGCAGCTCCGTCCAAGGTGAATCTGACCACAGTTCCAACACCTGCCGTAATCTTGTCGACAGAAATACCCTCCGTGCACGAAAATGCAGGCAACAGGGTCACCGCCGGAATCAACATGTTAAGCAGCTTTTTCATAATAATCAGGTTCAGCGTTGGTAAACACGGACATAATCTATTACATATTCAGCAGGGAAAATCGAATCGTCGATTCCCATGTATCCGCCCCATGTGCCGCCTACGGCAATGTTCAATTTGATCTTGAACGGTTTGTCGAACGGCCATGACTCCGGTTCTCCTGAACCGTCATTGCGGAATGTGTAATATGGCGTCCCGTCAATGTATGCCTGAATATAGTCTGCAGTCCATTCCACTCCATATACATGAAATTCATTTTCAGGGTCGGAAGGAGAATAAGAGGTCGTGAGAAGGTTCTTGCCCTCCTCTGTCCTGTCTTTCTTATTGTGGAGGGAGAACCATACCACCCCGGGCTCATATCCTACATACTCCATTATGTCAATCTCCCCATCGAGAAGATTGTCCGACGTCATGGAGGCAGGAAGCATCCAGAATGCAGGCCAGACTCCGCGTCCCGCACATAGCTTTGCTCGCATCTCGATCTTTCCGTAAGTCCAGGAACGCTTCGTTGTCATACGTGCAGATATGTATTTCTTTCCCTCAAGCGGTGCATCCAGCTTATATGCGGCAAGCACGAGATTGCCGTCTTTCACTTTGGACACGACCTTGTCACCATGGACTTTGTCAACATAATACTGTGCTTCGCCGTTGCCCCATCCAGTTCCCCCGGTCTCGAATATCCAGTCATTGGAAGGGTATGTCCAGTCTTTGCCATCCTCAGACTCCGCTTCGAACTCATCAGACCACACCAAGCGGTATTCTCCCGATCCGGCATCCTCCTCGGCAGGAGTCCACCAGTCCGGTTTCTTGAAATACTCCGGATCTTCTTTCATGCATCCGGCCAACACTGAGCCAAGAATCGGCATGAGCGCCATATATGCAAGTTTTGTTTTCATTTCCATCTGTGTCATTTCTTTGGAACAAATCTGAAATACCATGAATCATCATTGGTCTGAAGCCTGAGATACAGGCAGTCATCCGTGAGGGAGAGTATCCTGAACTTGCCTCCAAGCACTCCCGGGACAGGAATCGCGCTCGGGAAAGCATTGTCGGAGAACTGAATGTAATCCACACCGTCCTCATTCACTATGGACCAGGTCTGGCCCTGCGGCTGTTCGTATTCAATGTCAGTGGCGGCATTGCCCTCATGTCCCATGGCTGCAAGAGCGCCTCTGTCGCAATAGACATATCCATTGGCTCTCAATATGTATTCATGGTTCTCGATGCGGAATTCCAGTTCGTCATCATACATGGAGTAATTCTTCATCTCATCGGGTTCGACAGGCCACCAGTCAGGTTCCATTGATGCCGGTGCACCCTCGCCATAGTGCCCTCTGGTGCTCCTGTCCCATATCCACACCTTCTGCGATGAGTCTGCATTGGATGTCAAGGATTTCTCGAGTTCAGTCATTTGCGGAAGGTCCGGATTGTCACCCTTGCCGATTTCCGGCTGAGTTCCCTTGAGGACGAAGCGGAAGAACCATGATCCGTAAGTGTCCGACCCGGTGTCGTATTTCAATGAAAGGACATCATCTGAAAGTTCCAGGACCTCGTACGCACCTCCCAATGCAGATGGATGACATGGGTATGAAGGGAAACCTCCTTTCGTGAAACTGATCCACAATGTGCCATCCTCATCGGCATAAAGCCCCCATTTCTGACCTTCAGGCTGGGTATATGCAATGTCGGTCCCTCTGTATTCCTTTCCTTCAGGGAAACCGGCGGGGTCGAGCACGGAGAGCACAGTCCCGTCAGCATAAATCTTTCCTTTCGAATCGAGATGGAAATCCCATGTATCTGCTATGAAAGCCAGTTCGTCGTCATACATGGCGTAGTCCTTCATTTCATTCGCGCCAACTGGCCACCAGTCCGGTTCGCGGGCATCACGCGCGCCTTCTCCGAAATGCCCGTCCTCCGACCAGTTCCACACCCATACCTTCTGAGTCCCTTCACCGGTAAGCTTCTTCACAACCGGGTCATTTTCAGTCACATTAAAACTGAATTGGACAGATTCTCCCATTCCTCCACGGCCATAGACCGTGAGAGAGCCGTCATATTCGCCTTTCATGTAATAACGGAGGGTGAAGTCCCGGCTGCTGCTTTCGAAATAACTTCCGTCGGGTTTCCTGATACGCCAGAAAGGAGACACGAGGTCTTCGTTGAATGTGAACCTGATGATGTTCGGATTGTCCTGTTCAGGCGTCACGGTATATTCCGGATCTGTAATGTCCGGCAGTTCTCCGAGCTGGTATGAAGGCATCGCACATCCCGCGAGAATGGCGATCGGAGTCAGTATTGTCAGTATATGTTTCATGGCAGGTTTCAATATTGGTTTTGTATAAGAGTTCCCTGGGCCTGGTCGATCTCGGACTGCGGAATCGGAAGCCATTTCTTGGATGGAGTGTAACCTCGGCTTCCAAGCACCTCTTCCGCCTTGCCGAAGCGGACCAGATCCCAGAAACGGTGTCCCTCGAGAGCAAATTCATAGCGGTTCTCGAGAAGGATGGCGTCAAGAGTGGCGGTTTTCCTCTTCGGCGCGAATGCAGCATCATCCGCTTTCATCCCGAAAGCCCTTGCCCTCACCTCATTCAGGTAGGAATCCGCCTCGTCCTGCGGGCCTCCGGTACGGACAATGAGTTCTGCAGCGGCAAGTAGGGTCTCCGAATAGCGCCATACCCTGTAGTTGTTGCGGAAATTCAGCTCCGGAGCGTTACCGGTATAGCGGTTGTGCCCGTCCTTGCGTCCAAGGTATTTGTTGTTGAAATAGCCAGTGTCGTCATATCGCGGGGTGTAAGTAGCCTCGGGATGAGCCTGCTGGAATTTCGCAAAGCACAGGATTGTCGCATCACGGCGCGTATCTTCGGCATCGTAGGCATCATAGAGAGCCTTCTCAACAGGCTCGAAACCATATCCGCCGCCGTCATATTCCGGTCCGGAATATTTATTTATGCCTATAAGTGTAGGATATACCGATCCTCCTACTTTCGTCGGGCTTTCCCATGTGCGCTCGCTCGGAGAATCTGTATAGTTGACCTCAAATATTGACTCCGAGCTCCATTCACCTGCATCGGTCCAGATTGTACGGAAATCCGGTCTGAGGCTGTAAATCCTGGAACTTATGATTTCCCTGAGGTCCGTCAGCACGGTGCCGTACATGGACGAATCATTCTGATACATGACGACATTCGCCCGGAGCATCTGGGCTGCTGCCCTTGTGAACCTGCCGTATTCGGCCGATTTGACCACTTTCGGGAGGGCGCTTCCTTCGAGGGCGGCGTCAAGGTCCTTCAATATTTCCGCATATACCCTGTCAGCATCATACTGCTCGATGATGTAGGGGCCGGTAGGATTGGAAGTATAGTATGGAATATTTCCGAACAGTTTCCACAACCAGCTGTAATTCCATGCCCTGATTACAAGGGCCTCGGCTTTGATCCTGCTGCGGGATGCAGCCGTCATTCCTCCGGCAGTCTCCACATATTTGAGGACAAGGTTCGCCCTGTAGACTCCGGAATAGAATGTCACCCACAGGGTGGACGGCGTGTAATTCGGTGTGGCAGAGAATCTCCGCATCAGATGCAGATATGCGATGTCGGTTTCGTTTGCACCGCCGACACGGACATCATCGGACATCACATCAGAGACGAACTGGAGGGGAGCATAGTTGCCGAACACGAAATCCGGCCACTGCATCGGGGCGTAAGCGGCCATAAGGCCTTTCATCAATGTCTCATGATCATCGAAATACTCTGTTTCAGGGATTTCCGTAGTGGGTGTCACATCCAAAAAATCAGAGGAACAGGATGTCAGGACAAGACTGCACAAGAGAGTTATTGTTATATATATACGTTTCATTTCCATCATTTTAGAATGTTACCTGAGCGCCAATAGATACTGTCCGCGGAGTAGGATACACTCCCCTGTCGACTCCGGTGGAAGTGCCGCCTGATGCTATTTCCGGGTCAAAACCTTCATAGCGTGTCACGGTGAACAGGTTTTCCACGCCTGCATAGAAACGCAGTTTATGAACATAAATCTTCTTCATCCACTTTTCAGGCAGCGTATATCCGAGCTGTAGATTGCGCAGCCTCAGGAACGAGGCGTCATGTACATAAAGATCGGACGACTGCCAGTTGGTGGCATCGACTTCGCGGGAAAGGCGAGGAATCCTGTCGGATGACCCAGGTCCGGTCCAACGTGACAGCATGTGAGGCATGTTGAGATATGGATAGTCTGACCGGTACGAAGCGTCGAATATGTCATTGCCGAGCGATGCATAGAGCAGGACCGAAAGGTCGATTCCCTTCCAGCCTATGCTCAGGTTCGCGCCGAGAATCCAGTCAGGCGAGCCTTTGCCGATTTTCACCCTGTCCTCATCGTTTATGACACCGTCTTCGTTGGTGTCAACAAACCTCACGTCTCCCGGCTTTGCATCCGGCTGAAGCATCTCTCCTTTGTCATTGATGTAGAATGCGACTTCTTCCGGAGTCTGGAAAATGCCGGCCGTACGCATTCCGTAGAAGAACGGGAACGGTTCGCCGTTCTCGGCCCTGGTGATTGTGCCGATGTTTCCGAGCACTGTGTCATAGTTTGCCCAGCCGTTTTGGTTGCCGAGATTGATGACCCTGTTCCTGACGTATGTGGCATTTGCACCGATTTCAAACATGAAATCCCTCTTGGAATAACGGTAGCATATATCCATCTCAACGCCGCTGTTCTTCATGTTACCGACGTTGCCGTATGGTCTGGAGTTTCCTATATATTGAGGGAGAGGCTCGGTCATCAGCATCCCATTGGTCCTTTTGTCGAACCAGTCGAAGGTAAAGGTGAGACTGTTGCCGAAAAATGCTGCATCAAGACCGACATTGAACTGCTCGGACTGCTCCCATTTCAGTTCATCATTGGGATATGCCACAGTCACAGCTCCTGGCTTGATTTCATTGAGTCCTTCCGGACCGAGGATATATCCCACACCGGAAGATATGACAGTCGACATATAATGGAACGAGCCTATTGACTCATTGCCGTTGAGTCCCCAGCTGCCCCTCAATTTGAGAGACGATATCTGAGAAGGGCGGTTCTGCATGAAGGGCTCGTTGGTGATGTTCCATCCAAGCGATACCGACGGGAATGTCGCCCATTTGTGAGAAGGGCCGAAATTCGATGAACCGTCACGGCGGAGGGTAACTTCTGCCATATATCGTTCGTCAAAGTTGTAGCTGATCCTGCCGAACCAGGAGAGAAGACGATGGTAAGGTGACATAGAGCCCCATGCATTGCGTGAATTGACATCCGACTCGGTGTTGTCAATCCATGGCTGCTTCGGATTTCCCAGATCATAGCTTGTCCCGCCGACACTCTGGGACGCCGAAGACATGGCAGACTGTCCGATAAGCACGGTGAGGTTGTGCCTGTCAGCAATTGTACAGTTGTACGAAAGAGTGTTCTCCACCTGCCATGTGAAATAGCGGTTCATGCCCGACCATACTGATGAACGGTCGATATATGTATAACGTCCAAGCCAATAAGGCATCTGATAGCCGTCATTGCTGCTGAATATCATTTCAACTCCGAAGGAAGACCTGAACTTCAGGCCCTTGTACAGTTCCAGTTCTCCGAACACGTTGCCGACAAGTTTGTCGGACTTGGACTTGTCACCCGGAAGGCTGAGAGAAGCCACAGGGTTCACCATGTTTCCGAATTCATCGCCGGCAATGGCAAATACGTTCCCGTCGAAATCGGTGACCGCATCAGGATGCTCTGACAGGACGGCTTGCGGGTCATCCGCATAAACTTTCATCATCGGCGACACCGACACCGCACTGCCGAGCACACTTCCCCTCTCGCTGTTCTCCGCAATGCTAAGAGATGTCGTCCGGGAATATGCCATGTTCACGCCGCCACAGAAAACGCGCATCCAGTTCCGCTTCGTATTCTCGAAAAATGTGTATGTTGTGTTGGCACGGACACTGTAGCGGTCATAGTTGGAACGTTTGTAGTTTCCTCCTATGATTCCTTCATTGTACAGATAACCGAATGAAAGGTAATAACTGAGTTTTTCCGTGCCCCCGCTTATGCTTGCCTGATGTTCCACTACAGGGGCATTGTAATTGAATATCTGCTTCTGCCAGTCAGTACCCTTGCCATAAGATTGCGGATCATCATATATAGGTGGCATTCCGCTGTTCATGTTCATTTCATTCTGCAGAACTGCATATTCTGTAGCATCCAGCACAGGTTTTGTCTTCCATGGACTCTGCCAGCCATAGGAGAAAGAATAGTCAATGGTCAGGCGTTCGCTGCTGCCTTGCCGGGTTGTTACGAGAATCACGCCGTTCGCGCCACGTGCTCCGTAGATAGCTGCTGAGGCAGCATCCTTCAGGATTTCGACAGACATTATGT
Organism: Candidatus Cryptobacteroides sp.; assembly: GCA_051870095.1. GTDB lineage: Bacteria > Bacteroidota > Bacteroidia > Bacteroidales > UBA932 > Cryptobacteroides. The sequence goes on from JBJEBN010000081.1 coordinate 15,133, forward strand.
CGGACGGATTCAGATAATCTATAGAGCCGCTGACAGGCATTCCGTCAACTATATAGAGAGGATTGCTGTCATTGATCGTACCGATGCCGCGGATACGGACCTTGGTACCTGAGCCTGGCTGGCCGGAATTCTGGGTTATTGTGACACCCGAAACCATTCCTTTGAGAAGATTGTCCACACGTGTCCCCGCGACTGTTGTCAGCGCGTCTCCCTTGACACTGCTGATGGCTGCTGTCACGACGCTTTTCTTCTGCACGCCGTAGCCCACGACAACGACATCATCCAGCATCTGGACATCCTCATCAAGGCTGACGGACAACGGCTTTGAAAAATCATCCGGCAACTTGGCCGTCTTCTGCACGAAACCTATCAGGGAGACTGTAAGCGATGCAGCGCCCTGTGGCACATCCACCTCGAACTTTCCGTCAAGGTCGGTCTCTGCGCCTGAGGAGGATATCCCGGGGAAAAGGACGACAGCTCCGATGAGAGGATTTCCTGAATTGTCAGTAACCGTACCACTGAGCCGTCGTACACGCGCAGGCTTCTTCTCCGGACGGAAAATAGAAATCTTCCTGCCTTCTATCTGGAAGCTCAGGCCTGTGCCGGCAATCATCCTGCCGAGAACCGTTTCAAGTTTTTCGTCATCTGCATCCACAGACAGCCTCATGTCTGTCTGCACATCATTGTCCCGGATTATGAAAGAGCAGTCACATTTCCGTCCGATTTCATCGAGCAGGAGGACAAGAGGCTGATTCTTCTGATGGATTGTCACCCGCATTTCCGGTTCAGGCTGAGCTCCGGCCGTGAAGACGGAAACCATCACGGTCAAAACTGCGGAAAGACACCATCTGGAAGCTTCCTTCTGGCTTTTGATAGATTTTTTCATTCAACTCAAAGGTTATCAGTTACTATTCATTGTCATATCCAAGACGCCGGATTGCAGGTCATGGATATGTATGTCAGTTCATTCCCACGGATACATGTATGACTCCGCCCTTCATTGTCATGGAGTATTTCTCATCCACATCGAGATAGTCAAGTATTTCATCAAGAGTGAGATTCAAATCTATACTTCCGGTGAAATATTCTTCTGCAAGCCTGTCATCACAGACGTCGATCCTGACGTTGAAATATTTCTGAAGCCTTGCAAATATCTCTGTCATAGGTATGTTCACAAATGACATGCGTCCGTTCACCCAATCCGACACAAACGGTCCGGAACATGAGCAGGACAGCATCCCTGTATCCTTGTCAAGGACTGCCTGCTGTCCAGGAGAGAGAATCAGGGTATTCCCGCCTTCAGCAGACACTTCAACCTTTCCTTTTATCAGGTCAACCCTCGCCATCCCGCTGTCTTCCTCCGCACAGACATTGAATGTCGTTCCCAACACCTTGACTTTCATGAGACCGGCACTCACGATGAACGGATGCTTCTCATCCCTGCGTACCTCGAAATATCCTTCTCCGGTGAGCCTGATGTCCCTGTTCTTCTTTCCAAAGTCCTTGGAATAAGAAAGGCACGAACCTGAGTTGAGCCAGACAGTGGAACTGTCAGGGAGTTTCAGGGAAGTCCTCGAACCTTCAGGTACAACCACTTCACAGAAAACGCCTTCGGCAGGTTCATCATCAGCAAGTAACATCAAGCTTATGCCCGAAACAACTCCTATTACAAGGGCGGCGGCTGCATACAGCCATGCCGGAACAGTAACAGCACGTCCTTGCTTTCCGATGCGCCGTTGCAGGCGCATCCAGTTTCCGTTGCGGTCAGCCTCATATCGAGGCGTCAATGAAGCCGCATAAAGGCGGTTCAGCTCATCGAACCGTTTTGCACAAGCCACGTCCTTGTCTATCATTTCAAGAAATCCGGCAGCCCTTTCACCACTAAGATTTCCTGTAAGATAATCGAGTACGAGTTCATCGAAATCTGAATTCATTTTTCCTTCCAATTTTTTCATTGACATACACTAATACGAAAAATGACCTGACTGTGTTTAGTCAGATCGCGATTTTTTATTCAATTTACAATATTACCGGCCTTAGGCTCATGACATGAGCCCGCCAAAGAGATATGTGAACAGGATAGCAATTCCTATTTCCGACTTGATGCGGTCAAGCGCTATCTTGATGTGAACCCTGACTGTCGACTGACTGATATTCATCTTTTCGGCAATGACATCAGCAGATTCCCCGATATAGAAATATCGCTCAAACACCTGCCGGCATCGCTCCGGAAGGGTGTTCACCACCGCCCTGATTTTTTCCTCTGTTTCCTTTGCCGAAAGCACTTCAAGCGGATGCTCCTCACTCAGGCACCTCTGGCTCGCAAAAAGGAGAAGATCCTTCTCGAAACTTTCCTTCAGGCGCTCCTTGAGCATCCTGGAACGCAGATGTGTCACGCAAGCATTGCGGACACTGTTTACAAGATAGCCGTGAATCGGTGAGCGATATTGGCCACGATGCATCCAGATGCTGAGGAACACGTCATTAACAATTTCTTCAACCGTTTCAGGATCAGGAATATACATTGTAGCAACCGAACACAGGTAAGACCAGTACAAATCAAACAGCTGCCTGAAGCACTGCTCGTCTGACCTGTTCACACCATCGATTATTTGTTTGTCAACATGGATCATTTCCTATTCCTCCGCACGACAAAGGATATTAGTGAAAACCGTATCCAACCACTTTCCACCATCAATTCCACGTTGCAAAAATATAATATCGGTATCAGCTTTCCAAAAAATGAAGGTTCATTTTTTCGGTGATATAAAATGTAATCAGTAACTTTGAATCCCTGGATTTTCGCAAAGTCATTTTCCCTTTTGAGGGTATAAAAAAGCGTTCAGAGGCTTCAGAACAGACACGCAGATTGCACTCATTCAGCATAAAACCGGTACTCTGTCGTGGACCGGTATGTTTCTCCGGGGCGAAGCACCGTGCTGGGGAAACGGGATTGGTTCGGAGAATCCGGGAAATGGATGGTTTCCAGAAGCATTCCTGCAAATTTTTCTATTGAGCCATATTTGCCGTTTGGATAGCCTGAGGCGTTGAAAGAACGGCCGGTATAGGTCAGCAGGGCCGGTTCTGTTGTCCAGACCTCCAGTCCTCTTCCTGATTTTGCATCATACAGGTCGGCAGCCTTACGGCATGAGCCATCCCAGTTACGTATTGCCCAACAGGCCGACATACCCCTCATGATGCGAAGCTGCTCATTGGGCATGTCTATCCTGTAGTCAACTCTCTGGGAAGTACGGAAATCGAATGGGGTTCCATCAACAGGCAAAAGTCTGTCCGGACAGAAATGGGTATTGTTCTGGACACAGGTGTCAGCCTCCACCTGTATCAGATGCTCCATTACATAGCACCCTTCCGATCCGCGAAGATTGAAATAAGTGTGATTTGAAAGATTGACGACGGTCGGCTTGTCTGTGGTTGCTTCATATTCCAGTTTCACCACATTGTCATTGGTAAGCCAATATGTCACGTATGCATCCAGATTCCCCGGGTATCCCTGTTCTCCGTCAGGACTAAGGCGATGGAACCTTATCCCTGCCATGCCTTCCCTACGAACAGGCTCTCCGTGCCACATATACTGGTCAAATCCTTTCCGACCGCCATGACATTGCACGGGTTCTCCATCAAAACTCTCATTGGCGTCTATCTCATACTTTACTCCGTCCAGCATGAAGGATGCATGATCAATGCGATTGCCGAAACGCCCGATTACAGGCCCGATGAACCGGTCCCCTTTCTCGAAAGACTCAAGATCCCCGTACCCTACCACGACATCATCGACTTTCCTGGTTCTGTCCGGCATGCATATTCGTACAATACGACAACCAAAGTCAGTAACATCCATTGATGCACCATTTACATTTTCCAGATGCCACAATGTAGCTTCTTCACCAGTTGACAGGGTCCCGAATGATTCGGAGGTCACTGAGATTCTATGGGCGCAGCCGCATAAAAATACGGCTGCGCATAACAAAGATAATAAACGGTTCTCCATATTTGATGTGCCACCCGGTGGCATTTATTCTAATAGATTGCCACGCATCTGACCGGACGGGCTATCGCTGTCGAGCCACATCCCTCGATACGGAGATTACTTCCGACAAGCCATCTGAAACCATAGAGTTTGCCGTTGGCATAATTGACCGGATCAACCGTGGAGGTCCAATAATATGCAGCCTCACCGACCTTGACAATTTTACCGCCCTCCCTGTAGCCATCACATGGTATTCTTGTCTTGATGTTTTCCGGATCAGTATAAGAATGGAGCATACGACCATAGTTTCTCTTGCTTCGGCCTGTGGATATATTGTCTCCCCAATGTTCAGTATAGCCGTTTGCCACCCACCCTGCAAATGAGTTCCAAAGTTCCTCACATGTCGGGACACGATATCCCGGAGGACAAGGATCCTGATTTGATTTTCCGATTGCAGCCTTACGGGTAGTTTCATATGTTTCCTTTTCGTCGGCATTGTCATTGTACATTGCCCATCCTTTCCATGTGTCAAACGGTGCGAGACCGTCGCCCCAGATATCTACCGTAATATCGGAAGCCCAGTTGCCCCCTGTATTGGTCATCGTCATCGGAATCCGGGCCATCTCCGCAACCGTATGATCCACATCTGGAAGATATGTAAAGTCCGTTCCAAATGCCTCATTGACCTTCCATGGCATAGTGGCAGTCGTGAAAGGCTCTGTTTCTGCTACGCCGAATCCGCCATCGAACGTAGTGGAACTTCCTTCCTTCAGCGTTCCGATTCCGATATTGTTTGCACCCGGGAACGGGTCTTTTCGTCCCCATTGATATTGGGTTCCCAGAATTCCCGCATTGTCAGTGTTCAACGTATTCAGTGCCCCGACATTCCTGTCAAGCCAGGTTAATTCCTTGTCTTCGTTTACAAGATGCTTGCTCTGCCAATGTTCCACTTTCATCTGGTCCAATGAGATACCCGTAGACCAGATATGCCATGTCCATACAATCTGGCGGATTCCGGAAGTCTCCGAATAGAGGGCAATAACGGCATTGCCCACATTTCCGCTAGCCTTGAATGAAATCTCTCCACTCGATTTATCATAGACAACATCAGATACCACCCATTCCTGATTCATGGGTTCCACGGCACCTGTCACGTATGTATATCCGTCATCCTCCGGAGTCCAATTGCATTCTACGCTTGTCCACAAGTAATCCGCTGCTGTTCCTGTCAGCTGTGTCCCATCTATTTTCTTGGCAGCGAACTTATATTCTCCTGCGGCAGACACGACATAGCAGTTTGACAGATCTTCCGCTGACAGATCAATCTTCGAGCTATGTTCAATTGTTACATGGCAGGCATCGGAGACACCGAGAACGGCATCACTGACATTTTCTGCCACCTTTTCCCCATCTGCATCCATAAGGGTGATTGTCAAAGTTTTATATGAACCTGCCGGAGCATAGACATAGATCGTTTCAGTTCCTGTGACCATCTTGTTTACTTCAAAGGATACGGTACTGTTTCCTTTAACTTTTACAATAGGCTGCGCTCCGTTGAACGTAAGGGTTGCTTCACCTGACATACCGGCAGGTGTTCCGGAAGCATCCGTGGCCTCAACAGTCAATGACATCACATGGGTATTGCCCTTGATAGTGACGGCAACGGGAGCCATCGCATAATTGAACACAAGACCATCTGTCAGGTTTCCATATCCGGCCATAGGGAAATTTCCGGCAATATTGCCGGACACGTTTGCAGGAACAGTGAATTTCAATGATGTCCCGTCGCATGAAACCTCTTCAGAAGAAGGATAGAATGCATAAAAGACATCACCCGCTATGCTTTTGCCTTCGAAATCAACGCTTTTCCCGGTTCCGGAAGTCTGCAATACCGTAGATTCTGCACTTTTGTCAGAGAATAACCGGATCTTGTCTCCGGAAAACCAGGACGACTTCAAGTCGTCCACGGAAGAAATCATCGTTACGGGTACCTTTATTTCCTGTCCTTCAACAACTCCTCCGTTATCTTCCTTGCCGGAATCCTTGCATCCGGCAGCAACAGCCATTACAGCGATTGACAATAAAAAATAGAATCTCTTTTTCATAATAGTTCATTTTATGTGGTTTATTATTTCAAAATAATCGGCATCCATCTGGCAGTGGTGTTTGCATTTGCCCCAGTGAACGTATCCTGTGAGGTCCCGTCGACAACAACCACATCGACCAGCATTCCATTTGCTCCTTTGTTTCTGAATAGGCTCAGCGGAACGGAGATTTCAGTCACATAGCCGGAATCCGACCGCCCGTCAGAAGGGGTTCCTACAACGGTAGTCGCAATTTTTACATCAGGAATTTCAGCCTCCTTCCAGACTCCGTCATTTTTACCATATTTGACTTCACCCTCCAGAGATATTGAAATCCTGACAGCTCCCTCAACCGTTTCCGCATCACCATCAGCAAGATATACTATGATGTCGTCGCCAGCATTCAGGTACTTGTCACTTCTGTCTACCAGAATATAAAGATTGGCCCCATCATTTGCAGCCCGAATCGCCGTACTTACCTCCTTTGAAGCACTGCCAAGGAAAAGAGCCTGAGTGCTTTTCCACTCATCCCCGGAACCGTCAACCTTGACTTTCTGACGGGGCGCATCAATCTTGTGATTCAGATAGAACTTCCCCAACTGAATTGTGCCCGCCGAGCTGCAATGCATCGCAGCCAGGACTTCATGGCTGCCTGTGACTTCAGTACTTCCCCAATATCCTTTTCCGCCAAAAGGCTGATACCATCCTGAGGACCACGATGTTCCATAGAACCGGCGTCCGTCACAAGTCCCCAGCTTCATGCTGAAAAAGCCATTTATGTTGCAGGAGATCAAAGTCTCTCCGGAACGGAACTGACCCACATATCCGGCTGCTCCTTCAAAAAGGTTGCTCTGTCTGTCTGACGGGCCTTCCTGATCTTCTGAAAGTATTTCCCAGTCATCCTTGGTGTAGACAAGATTCATCCAATATGAGCTTTCTCCTGAAACGGTACTGCCGCTTTCATGGCGGGCCTCCATGAACCCCATGAGAGTATGGCCGTCATTAAGCATCCTGATACATGGCATCTGGTCGGTAAATATCTTTACACCCTGATTCATATACTTGTATTGTCTGATGACACGGCATCTCTGCTCCACTCCGGAAGGTTCCCAGGTGATTCCTCTGTCATCTGAATATACCAGGGACGTTCCTGAATTCTTGAGATTCGGCTCGGCATCTGTAAAATAACAATGCAGTCGTCCATTGGGCAACTCAAGAATATATGGCTCCCAATTTGTCCCCTGATATATGATCTGGCGGTCTGACCATGTATTTCCATTATCCTCTGACCTTCTGATCATTATGCCATTGCATTCCGGGTAATACCTATATCCTTTGTTTGCCCTGAACGATGTTACAGCCAGAATATCTCCATTGGAAAGGACTACGGCGTCTGCCGATGAAAACTTGCGGATATCATCACCGCCAGGGGTAGCAACTGCTTCCGGCTCAAATAAAATTTGAGGACTGTCCCAATTCAGAAGGTCCACAGATTTTACAGCATATATATACGAACCAATCTGACCGTTCTGGTACATAAGGAGGTATGAGCCGTCTGCACATTGCTTGATTCTGGCATAAACCGGATTGTCTATCCCGAGAATATCCTTTCCCAATGATAACTGATATTCAGCTACCGGTTCCAAAATACTTCTCAATTCATAACCTTTATGAGAATCAAGTTCCTCATCATCATTGTTCAGTTGGTGAATGGACGTGACCGTTACATTTCCCGGGAGATTCCCGTCATTATTTTCGACTGGATTGCATGAACAGATAATGGAAACGATCAAAAGCACCAAAAAAAATCTGTCACTCTTCATAATAATTGTTTTAGTATCCTGGATTCTGATCTTTGGCAATATCCAGACCTTTATTATACAGAAATTCCTCATTTGGAATAGGAAACCAGTATGCTCCTTCAGAAACTTCAATGTCTTTGGCATACAAGACATATTCTGCAAGTTTTCCAAGCCTCTTCAAGTCATTGTAACGTTTCCCCTCATAACAAGTTTCATACATCCTCTCTTCAAGCAGGATTTTCATAAAGTCCTCTACAGCAGGATAATCAGACAATTTAAAATCCACACTCGGATCAGGCGTCTTCGAAGGTTTCCCATAGCCGCGTCGGTGGACCTGGTTCAGAGCTTCCATGGCGGCTTCCGTCGGTCCGTTGTTCGCCATGCATTCCGCTTCTGCATAATATAGCAGAAGATCAGCATAACGATATAGAGGATAATCATTCCCGGCAGAATCACCATTGGCATTTGTAGCAATGAATTTCTTATTATATATCATCTCACCATCTTCAGTGTCCAGGACATAGATATTGAATGACTTACGAAGATCCTCGTCCGGCCATTCCGCCATACGCCTGTTATCATAAGAACTCCAGATGCCATAATAATTGGAACCGTTGAAATATTGTCCTCCCCTGTGAAGCATGGCAGCGAAGCATGAGCCGAGATCCTTGTCCATCCCGTCTGCATATTTCAAATAGAAAATCTCTTCTGTCGATGTAATCAGATCCGGATGGAATATTTTATAGAAGTCATCAGGCTGGGAGACTTCAACCAAAGCATAGTCACCGGATTCAATGGCACACAGGGCCGCATCACGGGCCAAGGCGTACTCTTTCATTATAAGATACAATTCTGCCAGTACCGTATTTGCTGCTGACTTGACAGGCCTTCCGGCCATCTTCTGTTTATCCGGGAGATTCAGTGCAGCATAGGAGAGATCTTCAACGCACTGTGCATATATTGTAGAGACATCGGTTCGCGGCATTACGACATCTCCGCTCTGATGCATGTTCTTGTCAGTATAGAAAGGTACCGCTCCCCATCCCTGACACAAATGCATGTAACAAAATGCCCTGAGAAATCTTGCTTCGGCAACAAGTGCGTTCTTCTCCTCTTCAGTTGAATTGTTCGCATCTGGAGCCTGCAGTACAATGGTATTGCAGAACCTGATTGCTCTGTAAAGGCAAGCCCAGACATCATTGGTTCGTGAAATCAAGGTATTATCCAGACCTTTATAGTAACTTCCGGCCTCATACGAACCTGCACCCTGGGCATAGTCTGACAGCGACTCCGTAATGGTATGGTAATATCGGCTGAAACAGTTGTATCTCTTTACCTGATAATATGCTGAATACAGAACGGACTCTATATGCTGCGGAGTGTCCATAAAGCCCTCGAATGATTCCTTTATAGGTTTTTCCTGAAGACAACCCATTTCTTCAAATGCCTGACAAGAACTCACCAGAAGTGTCAGGACCGTTAATGCTGATGTGATAATCCTTTTCATATTTTCTTCCTCCTTTAGAAACTTACCCTCAGGCCAAGAGTAACGCTTTTGGTCAACGGGTATGAGAAATAATCAATACCCTGGTTGACAGAAGACGACCCGCCATAGGTATTTACATCCGGATTGTAGAATGGGTACGATGTCAGTGTCCATAGATTCTGCGCGCTTACATACACCTGAAGCCTATCCAGATATTTTGCTTTTTCGACGGGAATCAGGTATGAGAACTCCAGATTCTTGAGACGTAAATACGAGCCGTCATAGACAAACCTGTCTGACATCTTGAGAGAAGCGGTGGCTGCAGCTGTAAGTGCCGGGAATTTAGCATCCGTATTCAATTCAGTCCAATGATCATTCAAAACCGCCTTCATGGTATTGATACCTTTGCTTCCTGAATAGTTATAACACAGACTCGCCATGCTCAATGAATAAATATCATTGCCGTATGAGCCCTGGAAATATGCACTCAAGGAAAATCTTTTGTAATTGAATGTAGTCGTAAATCCAAAGGTGAAATCAGGATTCGGATCTCCGATGATTCTCTTGTCATTCTCATCTATCCTTCCGGAATTGTCATAGTCCATGAACTTCACCCGTCCTTTGTCATCATATCCGTCTTCCACATAGCCATAAAACACTCCAATAGGTTCTCCCTCACGCAAAAGATTGATATAGTCATTGATAATGGTTATGCTGCGCTTCGTGCCATATACATCCTCCCCATCCGGAAGCTTACCGACTTTGTTCCGGTTCAGTGAAAGGTTGGCACTGATGTCCCATTTGAAATCATTCAGGCTCACCGGGCGAGCATCAATCTGGATTTCAAAACCCTGGTTTATCATCGTGCCGATATTTTTGGTTCCGCTGATATATCCGCTTGAAGACGGCAAGTCCACCGTACTGAGGAGGTCATACGTATTCTTATAATAGTAGTCTGCCGTAACTCTCAGGCGATCCCTGAAAAAACCCAGATCGATTCCCACATTGAATTGGGCAGTAGTCTCCCATGACAGTCCGAAACGGTAATAACTCGAAGGATGATATATCGTATAGGCAGTCTTGTCAAAGATTGTCTTGGCCGAAGTCAGGAGATCCAGGGTTTCATACGGGCTTATGGCAGGGTTACCTGTGACTCCATACCCGGCACGCAACTTCATGTTGTTGACGAATGAAACGCCCTTCATGAATTCTTCTTCCGATATTCTCCAGGCAAGGGCAATGGAAGGGAAGACGCCCCATTTGTTCCCCACGCTGTAACGCGATGAACCATCTGCCCTGAAATTGACGGTAGCCAGATATCTGTCCTTATATATGTAATTTACACGACCCAGGAAGGAGAGCATCGACCATTTTGAGTAACTGGCGGAAGGTGTGCCTATATTCTGGGCACTTGCTATTCCATAGGTTTTGGCAACATCGCTCATAAGGCCGGTTGCGGACATTGCCGTGCCCTTGGTCTCATTCTGTTCATATGTAGCACCAACCATTGCAGTTATTGCATGACCATTGATTTTTGTACCGTATGTAACAGTAACCTCTCCGTTATAATGCATGGCGGTGGATGTATTTATTTTTATCTCGCCAAGGGAATCAGGCATTTTTGTGCTCACGTAATCATCTTGCCGTGAATCCGCAATATTCGCATTGAAAGCTCCTCTTATCTTCAGCCCTTTGACAGGAGAATAGGTCAGCGCAGCATTTGCCATGGTTCTGTTCGCTGTCCATTTGTACTCCTTTTCATTCACCAATGCTTCCGGATTCTTCAGTCCGGACGGAGAGAATGAGTAATAATCCCTCAATGAGGTATATGAACCGTCTTCCATATATGGAGAAACTGTCGGAGTGGCCATCAATATCTGACTCAGGACTCCATTTTGCTTGAAATGGATCGTTCTCGAGTAAATTATTCCCGCTGTCAGATTCAAGGTCCTGGAGATATCGTGTGAAATGCTCGTTCTGAAAGATATTTTATCATAGGAGCTGTTCCTTATTATTCCGTCCTGCCCGAGATAGCTTAACCCCGCGGCAATATTGGTCTTGCCAAGCCCGGCTGTAACCGTCACGGCATGGTCATGCGTCCATGCCGGATTGAATATCAGGTCCTGCCAGTCTGTACCGACACCCGCAGAAGCGATTTCTTCTTCAGAGAAAACTGACTTCTTCTGCAGGGTATTCTGATATAACATATATTCCGATGCATCCAGAAGGTCAAGTTTGTTATCAAGAAATGCCACGCTGGCACTTCCATTATAGTCAACCTTGGTAGCACCCTCTTTTGCATGCTTGGTGGTCACGATTATTACTCCATTGGAACCTCTGGAACCATAAATGGCCGTAGCTGATGCATCCTTCAGGACTTCCACGCTCTCGATATCGGATGTATTTATCATATTGGCATTCCCCGGGAACCCATCTATTATCCATAACGGGTCGTTACCTCCACTGATGGAATTTGTTCCACGGATACGTATCTGCATCGTACTTCCCGGTTCGGATCCCGTAGTACGCACTTCAACTCCGGACAGACGCCCCTGCAAAGCCTGGGCGACACTGCTGCTTGAAAACGAATTCAGGTCCTCTCCTTTGACTGAGGCCACAGCACCTGTCAAATCCCTTTTGCGAACAGCTCCGTAACCGATGCTTACCACACGTCCGCCGTCAAGGAGATATGAATCGGCTTTCATGACAATCACTATTCTGTTTCTGCCGGAAACCGGCATCTCAACATTCTCCATTCCTATATAAGTACATATCAGGACAGCATCAGAAGGCACTTCCTTTATTTCATAACTTCCATCCTCTCCTGAGATTGAACCTACACCGGAAAGGCTCTTCACATATACTGAAGCTCCGATAATGGGTTCCCCTTGTTCATCTACGACCTTACCCCTTACAGTAATCATATCCTGGGCATTCAAGGGCATTCCCATGGCCAGCAGGATAGCCATAAGCATTGTTACCAGTTTAGTCATGTTATTCATCTGTGTTTCTGTTTTGCGGTTATTCTATCTTGAGACAGCGTACACTCTTTGCCTTTGCACGAACAGCATAGCTCACCTTTATATCGGCATTGTTATAATAGAAATACCAAACGTTGTCTCCGGCACCGACGGATGACCAGACATATCCTCTATACCCATTGAAAGCCATATTGTTCGCACCGTTCTCCAGATATCCGTTAGTCGGCCAATATGAATCCGAAGAGTTGCCTGTGTCAAACAGATATCCGTAATTGGTGTCTGACTCAGATTTGTTGACGGCATTGTCAGGATCATTCTTGATAGCCGAATAATAATAAGGCTCCGGCACTTTGTAGCCTTTAGGGCATGGGTCATATACAGTTTTTACTCCACCCTTCAAAGATATGGCCGTGGTTTCATCGGTGGCGACTTCCGGATTCCCCCACAAAGCGTTGTTGCGTGCCACATGCCAGTCTTTCGGATTGTCTGACGCAATAATCCTGGTTGAAGGGTGGGATATGGTATATGCGATTACACCTTTTTCGGCGCCATACGCCTCATTCGGCGTAAGTTCGACGCCTGCACCTGAAGAACCGGTTGTTCTGCCTGCCTCCAACGGGCGAGGGAAAGGATCCTTTCTGCCCCATTGATAAAACATTCCGAATGCATCAAAATCCTTTGGACTGACAGATACAGCACCCAGATGACGGTCATGCATAATGAACTGGTCGTATCCGTCGTAAGAGTAGGCGACGTCATTGACCTCACTCACCCAAATATGCCATGACCAGAGTATGTTGTTATTTCCATCCCTGATTGCCACCAGTGCATTCCCTCTATTTCCGTTGGAAACGGCAGTAATCGTATTCCCGGACAGAGATACCGATGACAGCACTGATCCGTCTGTCAAGGCTGAAACTCCTTCAGCCTGTTCCCATACGACGCAAACTGATGCTTCTGACGGGAACCAATTCTCACCCAAAGAAGTCTTCACCTGACAATTCTCGTATGAATAATCCGGTCTGAACGTGTAGTATGCGGATGCATCAATCGTGGCAGTGGCTCCCGGGATGACCTGCACCGAGTTTGCATTACCGTAATAAAAGGTCAAAGGACGCACTGCAAGCGTTGATACAACTCCGGCCATGACGGTCACAGTCTTGGATGATGCCAAAGAAAGTACCCTTCCGTCTGAAGTCGTAAGTTCAAATTCAAGCGAATTATATTCCCCCGCCGGAAGGAAAAACAGGAACTTCGCCGGAGCATCATATGCAGATTGTGTCAGATCATATCCTTCCGGGCCAAAATCCACGACAATCTCGCCATCTTCATCAGCCAATTCGAATGAGCCGTCAGCAACTGATACACAAGTATTTGAACAAATTCCCCGGGCCTTGAGTTTCAAGTTCTTGAGAATCGTATGGTTCGCCTGATAATCCCACAACTGAAGCTTGATTCCTCCGCACAGGTTGCTGAAATTCATGACATCATCGGAAAAACGTCCGAACATGGGAATCTGCGACATATCCAGGCCTTCACTCAAAGCGCTCATATGAGATTGTTCAGAAAGGACTGAAAAGTCGACCATGACACCAGCTCCTGAGACCTCTCCGGCGGCTGAAGAAGGATATATCGCATACGACGGATCCTGAACAGAGGCTTCCGAAGGTGAAAATACAGCCTCTGAGACATTATCATCCGCCGTTGAATATATTGAAGACGAGCCGGTTGCGGAATAAACCCTTATAGCATCACCCATCTTCCATACTACATTGAGACCGGCATTCAACGAGGTTTTCACTTCTGCCCCGACAGTGCATATCAAACCGTCTGAAGATATTTTGCCATGCTGTTCACTCTCCGGGACCTGATATTCCTTCTGCATGCATGAGCAGAATGCTGTCAAAACTAATATTGACAAAATAACTCTATTCATAATTTTCATCATTTCAAATTAATCAACATCCATGTTTGAGGGTTACGGGCATCAACACCCGTGAAAGAATCTTCTATTTCCCCCGAACGGACCACCGCATTGAACCGGAGATTGTCTCCTTTCTTTGCACCAAGCATTTTCAGAGGAATGGATATTTCTTTCGCAAATCCCGGCCTGCCATCCTGAGTCTTGCCTTCAAGAGAGCAGACACCAACAGATTGAGGAGCATCTTCCGATACTTTTATCATTTTGCCATTGGGGCCACAAACAGAAATTTCTATTGACTCAGCTCCTGAAGTTTCAGAGAGGATGTATAAGTTCCTTCCATCATTGGCAGCACGGAAAACAGATTGTGCCGGAGAATCACTTCCTATGAAAAGAGCATCACCGTGTTTCCACTCAGCAGGATTGCCATCCACCCTGACTTTGCTTCTTACGGCATCAATCCTGTGATTCAGATACATCAAGGCAATCTGTATTCCGTCATCACAATGCATAGCCCCGACAAGAAGGTGAGGTGCGACTGTTTCAAGGGAGCCCCAGTAGCCACGCCCTTCGAATGGGACAAACCAATCTTCATCCCACGATCTGCCATTGAAAACAGTACCCTCCGCATTACCGAGCTTAATACTGAATTTTCTTGCTATATTGCATGAAATGGCTGTTTCTCCGGAAGGAAAGGATGCAACATATCCTGCACAACCGGCAACAACATTTGTCTGCCGGTCTGAAGGTCCTTCACGGGATTCTCCCAAAGCCTCCCAGTCGAGACCGCCATTGCGAATCACTGACATCTTGAAAATGCTTTCGGTTCCCGGGCCTTCCGGTTCGAGGCGTGCCTCAAGAAATCCAAGAAGAGTCTTCCCGTCATTCAACACACGGAAACATGGCATCTGATCGGTGTATATGTTCACTCCGTCCTGAACATATTTGAACTGACGGCATACCCTCTTGTAATCTTTCCACGTGTACCCATTGTCGTCTGATACGATAACGGATGTTCCGGAATTCTTTATGGCCGGGATACAATCTGTAAAATAGCACTGTATTCTTCCATCCGGCAAGTAAAGAAGATATGGTTCCCAATTGGCCCCTTCGTATATGGATACCTCTTTTGTCCATGTCTTTCCGTTATCGGAACTTCTTCGCAGCATAAGTCCACAACCGACTCCATGCCTATAAGCATCGTTGGCCCTGTATGAACAGACCACCAGTATTTCACCATCGGGAAGAACAACGGCATCGGCCGTAGAAAACCGTCTGATGTCATTACCCATGGGAGTCTCAGTCTTGTATGGTTCAAACAGGAGAGTTCCATTGCTCCAGGTTATCAGGTCCGGACTGGTATAATAATAAATTCTCGAAGCAATCTTACCTGCCTGGCAGAACATTATATACTGTCCGTCAGCCATTCTCTTTATTCTTGGATATATCGCTTTCCCGTTCATTCCAAGATGCTCCTGAGGAATGACAATATTGTCAGCATAAATTGTCTCCAAAGAACTGAACTGCTCTTCTCCATGGTGGGAGTTCAGCTTTTCCTCATTTACAGCCATCTGCTTCACGGTCTTGAGTACGACATCTGGAGAATTGCCTGCACTGACAGGCAAAGCCAGCATGAAGCAGATAGCCGCAAAGAGGGCATGTATGTCTGTTATCCTTACCATGTCAATTCCCAATCATCTTCCTCCCACGATGGGAGAGGAGGTTCTGCGTTTATGTCACTTGTGCATAAGACATCCTCTGCCTGCAAGTCAATGAGCTTGATCCGAGGATGCAAATACTCTGATAATTTCTTCTTTTCCATAGTGTTACTGATTTTTGGAGGAGACACCTGTCATTTGTCTGATAAAGGCTATTTCAGATTCACTGTAAGGTGTATCATCCGGATTATAAATATCATGGAACCATATTTCCGGTTCCGGGTCGCCCTCTTTACTGCTCCATGGCAGATAAAAATTGCATTTGCCCCTGACAAGGCCCCAGCTTATAGCCCCGACTTTCTCCTTCTTCAGGACAGGAAGCGAACCCTCAAAGGTCGAGCGTGGACGCCCCATATACTCCTGGCATATTATTGGCCTGCCGAACGGTCTGAACATATCAATGAAAGTCTGAAGTTCATCGTCATAATAGCAATGTATCGTTATGATGTCGACATTGTTCAATATTGAGTTCAGTATGTCCATTTTAGTAGAAACCCCTTTCTGTCCGGGACGTATCCAGATTGAAGCCGTACAAGGCTGGGAAGGATTGACTTCACGAGCCCACTTGAAGACCTCCTCGAGAAGTCCCAGGCTCTTTGCTCCATTCTTATAGTTCTCCGGTTCATTGTAAAGACACCAATACAAGATCCTGTCATCATCCCCGTACGTCCTGAGGATATCCTGAACGTAATCTTTAAGAGCCGGCCAACATGTCGGGTCGTTCACCTTTTCTGCTCCGGGGCTTTGAATCCACTGCGAAGAATGGATACCAGGTATGGCATCCGGCTGACGCCCCGGCTTTGGATTGTCATAATTGCCGCCATTGGTAAAAAGAGTAAATGTCACCTTGATTCCATGTCTTTCGCATATATCAAGAAACTTGTTGATCCTGTTTTTGAAGCCTTCCCTGTCCCAATCCCACATAAGGTCATGGAGATAAATTCTTACGATATTGAATCCCAAGCCCTCCGCCAGAGACATTTCATGATCAATGATATCCGGGTTGAAGCTTTCCTCCTGCCAGATTTCTATCGGATTGATGGCATAAGAAGGGACATAATTGCAACCTACCGGCCACTCTGTTTTTTCATACCACTCTGTGGCTGCTTCCGCCGTCCATCTATTGTTGACGGCTTCCTGCCGACAGCACGCCGTAAATGTCAGTACTGCCGCCGTAATAAAACATATTGCTTTCCTGCTCATATCAGTCAAGATTGCCAAGATAATAGTTCGCCCACAAATTGTCATTTCGCTCCTGCAACGTCCTTTTCATCATTTTTTCTGCCTTCCCTTTAAGTCCGAGAGCCTTATATCCTATAGCCTGCATATAGTACGCAGATGCATTTATATCTCTTTCATAGTCTCCTCTGCCGAAGCTAACCCAGAATCTCTGTACATAATCGGTCACACTGTTCTTTCCGACCTCGACGATGTCCCTGTACATTGACCTTACATCTGCTCCGGGGTCCAGTTTCTTCATCGAAAGCCCTTTTTCATAATTGTATATGCAATCTTCCGGTTTTACTTTCACCTCCGTTGACATCCTGTAATATTTGCGGGCATTGTCAAGATCACCCGTTTTTTCATATGCAAGACCGATATTGTAGTAAACCTGAGCATCACGTGCATTATATTCCAGATGGGCATATCCGTGATTTTCAGGATATTCATTCGACATAAGCATATACTTGAGGGCTGTCTCATTGTCATTTTTCTTCCAAGCCTCAAAACCGGAGAGCAAACAAACATCCACATAAATGTCATGGAGATCTTCGATATGTTCCCTCCTGCTATAGAAACGTGACAGGAGCTTTTCCATAACCGGCTCATACTCCCCTTTCAGAATCCTCTGCCTCAATGCCCTGGTCTCAGAATCATATCGTTTTTCGTAAAGCTTTTCCCTGCCGTTGAAGAGATTGTATCTATCCTCGAGAGGAGAATTTACAAGTTCCATGATTTCATCGCATTCGGTAAGGAATATGGCATTGCCATCCTGATCGGACGAAATGGCACGCTGATAATACTCCAATGCTTTGTCGTAGTCAGAAACGTCCTTGTCCTTGTATTCATCCTTGAATCTCCAATACCATCCGATGTTACGAAGGGCCATAGCAAAGTCCGGTTTGAGTTCAACGGCCTTCTTCCAGCATGCAAGTGCCTTTTCAGGCTGCTTCTGATAGTAGAGATTTCCGAGGTAATACCAGGTATTGAAGCTGTCCGGGAGGTATTCCAGAGCTGTGTCAAAAGCTTTGACAGTTTCAAGACGGAACGGGAACACATAATCTATGCTCTTGCTTTCAGCTTTTTTGAACCAATCGCATGCAAGTTCACCATTGCCATCGGTATCAGCAAGGTATCCAAGCCAATATTCTACCGTAGGATATGGTTTTACAGCCTCAGATTCTGCCAGGACATCCTTCATTTCCGGTATGAACCCATTGTGATAATAGTAGAGAGCCAGTTCAAGATATGATTCAGGCACACCACGCAGAAGGGCCTTTAACTCATAAGAAGGCTTCTCTCCGAGAAGGACAAGTTCGTTGGTTGCATAGTAGTTGAGAGGATCGAATGATACCACTTCATTTGCAAGGGCTATTGCCTCAGCGATTCTGCCAGCATGGCGAAGAAGAGTTGTCTTGATGTTCTTTGCATCCACATCCATACCGTTGTAATTGACAGCCATGTCGGCTTCTTCAAGCGCACGGTCACGATTCCCGAGTTTTGAAGATATCTGGGCAAGCTGATAGTATGCTGCAGAAGCATATTCATAATCCCAGGCAGCGCGGTAGAGAGTGTCGATTGCTGGTTCCCACTGTTCTTGTGCCTTAAGGATAAGCCCGAGGTTATACATGGCTTCGCCGTCTGATGGACGGGTGTAGTTGGCTGTCTGACGACGTATTGCCTGACGAAGATGCTTTGCAGCCTTGTCATAGTCACCGGCCTTGCGAAGAAGAATACCCACCTGGGTGTTTGTCCTCACATCGCCGGGATCACGGCGGAGAACTTCATTGAAATAGGCCATCGGATCGGTGTGAGCCTGATGGAACTGAAGGTTGCGCATTCCCACATAGTAAAGTTCCTCTGTATTCACGATGCTCCGCGGATCCGGATTCACCGGAAGCAGGTCCTTTGGATGGGGCTTACTGAGATCATGCCTGTATGGATGATAATCAATAAGAAGTTCACCATCTGAAGAATAAAGGCTCATCAAGACCCCTGCAGGGTCCTTTACTTCGGATGCATCCACTTTGAAATCATCTTTAAAAGGCTTGTCAGGAGCCATGGTAGCCACCTTGGAGTAAATCAGTTTGCCGTTGTGAGTTACCTCAACCCTTGCATTGCTGCGGATCTGTGTCACATTGGCTGCCACATGGACAAAACCAGACGGATCTATATCCATATTGACCGTAGCCTTTTCATTTCCTCTGTTAACATTGTCCAAATCATGGATACCGTACCAATAAGCCGTGAACTCTTTGGTCTCCTGAGGATTTATCCAGCAGTAATCAGGCTGATTGTCGGAATATGCCGCAGTCATGAGTTCAACATAGGCTCCATCTGAATCAGTAAGAGTCTTGCAATCCCAGGCATGCCCATAAGCATGTGGGCCCCATGTCCAGAATTTTCCGCCTTTATTTATATTATGGTTTCCCGCGAGCATCGTACCGGCATCAACACCATGATCATAACCACCTACAAAATCATCTTGAAGGTCATGGATAAACACAGAATCACCGGTAAGGGATGGCAGATTCTTCCACCAGCTTATATCCTTTCCGATATAGTCTGCATTACCCTTGTATGGAGTCTGGGGAACCGGCCAGTGAATATGGCTCAATTTATGATGAAACATGCCGAATTCCGTACATTCCGGGAAAATTATCTGATAATTCTCGTTGGCATGAGTAGCGACATTGTTCCAATGAAGCATCGAATTGCGATCAGTGGAGTTGTTGAAGAATCGGCCTTTCACCTCTATGTAAGACTTGTCAGGATAAAGAGTCATACCTATAGCCCAGCTCATTCTGTGACGGTTTTCCACTTCTCCAACCCAGATTGTTTTGGACCCGTCCCCATTTTCAACAAGTTTATAGTCTATCGGATACTGGCTTGTAGCTCTATGATGATGAAAGACATTCCACTCGACTCCACCAGAAATCCATGCCCCAAGCATACCGACATTTGCCGGTTTGATTACACTCTGACGATAGAAAATTTCATAACCGTTTGTTTTGTCCGTCGCATAGAAAAGCCGTCCCCCTATGTCAGGAAGGACACAGACTTTCACATAATCATTCTCCAGATACAATGCACGGTGGGTCGAATCCACCTTCACATTTGTAGGATTATCATTCATGGCATAAGGATAAACACCACGTTTCGCTCTCTGGTATGCAAAGTCCCTCTCGAAAAGAGGTGCCTTTTCCGGAGCATCTACACGGTATGTGGGAAGGTCGATTGTTCCTTCCCAGATTCTGACAGGCCCGTTCTGGGCACCCAGAGCATAAGCCGTCAGTACAAACAAGACCGTAAGGATAAATTTTGAATTTTTCATGATTTTAGACTTGGTTATTTGTTTTCAGCAAATTTATCCGGTTGACGGCAAAGACGGTACACCCTATTCTTCTGTTGAAATCTTAGTATTGTTTTTTGAGAATTTTTTCTTGTATTCGGCCGGCAGCATTCCGTAAAATTCACGGAAACACTTTGCAAAATATGATGATGAGTTGAATCCAACCTTAAAGCACACTTCATTTACACGAACATTGCCTTCTTCAAGAAGCTTTGCAGCAACAGCCATCCTCTTTGAGCGTATATAGTCATTAGGAGTGGTGTCCAGAAGCGTCTTTACCTTTCGTATCAACGTAGAGCGGCTTATAAAAAGTTCCTGTTCAATCTGGCTATTTGAGAAAGACGGGTTCCCCAGATTACGTGTTACCACCTCATTGAGTCTTTCAAGGAAATAATTATCTGCATCTGGAATATTATATTCTTCAGTATCAACCTCTTTGTGCACAATAGACACGACTTTCTTGATTGCTGCACCCTTTTCAAGAAGTCCATTCATACAAGCCTTAAGATAATCCAGGGAAAAAGGTTTCTCCAAATAAAGACTTGCTCCGCTTTCCATGCATTTTATCTTGGTCTCAACCGAAGCAATGCCGGAAATGATTATCACCGGAATGTGGGACAACTCATAATCTTCAGTCACTTTTGCACATAACTCTATACCGCTCATCCTGCCCAAAGCTATATCTGACAGAATGATGTCAACATTCGTTTGCCGGAGTCTGGCCAATGCTCTCTCCGCACTTGATACAGATATTATGTAATAATCATTTCCCAGTTTTCGCTGAAGATAAGAAGACAAATCATCGTTGTCCTCCACCAGCAGGACAACCGGTTTCCCGTCATCGCGGTACACTTCAGCCTCATGACATGAGCTCTCGACCCCGGATTGTTCTGATTCTCTTGGAAATATCAGGACAAAAACCGTCTTTTCCTCGTCATCCGCCAGCTCCAGGGTTCCATTATGAAGCTCTGTCAAAGTTTTTGACAAAGCAAGACCTATCCCGAAACTCTGCGAATATGGCTGCCGGTCATTGCTGTATTGTACAAAAGGCTTGAAAATATCCTCCCTTTTTTCCCGAGGAATAACAGGACCATCATTGGTGAATGATACCACGATTATGTCTTCCTCTTCCCGGAGATTGATATCGATATATGTCTCTGCATATTTTACTGCATTGTGAATTATGTTGTTGATTATCTTGTTTATAGCTCCCTCATCCAGATTGACCATGACATGCTCCCTGTCATGACGGAAAGTCAATTTCAAATTACGATTCCTTGCCGTCTCCGAGAAATTGAAGCAGAAGAACTCGATCTTTTCCACAATATCCAACGACTTTATATCAAGGACATATCCATGTTTCTCTATTCGTACAAAATCCAGCAGCTCCTTTACCAACTGATCCATATATTCGGCACTGTTGTTAATGACTGCAATGTCATCTTCAAGGGATTCATCAATCTTGCCGGAGGCCATTATGTTCCTCAGAGGAGTGCGGATTAAGGTCAACGGAGTCTTCAGTTCATGCATAATATTGGAAAAGAAATTCATTTTATCCTGGAAGAGTTCTTCTTCCTTCTCCCTTCGATACTCCTCCCTGGCCAGTCTTTCCTTCTTCAAGGCCTTGCGGTAAAACAACATGAATGTCAGCACAAACAATGTAATCAGCAGGACGACATACAGAATAATGGCAACTGCACTCTTATAGAATTTTTGTCCGACAGTCACCGTCAGGCATTCCTTATATTCATCTGACATTCCTGAGCCACCAAGAAGCATTGTTTTAAGAGTATATGTACCTGCGGGAACATTGTAATATGAGACCGTATTGTTACTTTCGACTTCACGCCAGCCGTTGTCATATCCTTCAAGCTTGCAGAGGACAGTTCCTGTTCCCAAAGCTGAACTCCCTAGGACAGAAAAACCGAAACCGAATGAGTTTTGCCTCGGAGACAGATGAACAGCCTTGAGATTCATTATGTTCTCGCTCAGCGGAGACCCTTCTCCGGGGATAACTATCTCATTGTCAAGAAGGAATTCTGACACAACCAGATTGGAGGACGGCACATTTACGAGCACTTCATTGGGATTGAATCTGATAAAGCCGCCTTTGGAGCCCAGATAAATGTCCCCTTCATCCGTCATGAGCGAACAGTTCTTGAAAGAATCGGCCAGAAGTCCGTCAGAAACAGTGAACTTTCTGATATAGAACGTACTTCTGTTCATACAAAGAAGTCCATGCCCGGAAGCAAACCACATCATTCCATTGTCGTCTTCTATCACATTGTAATAGATATCACTCGGAAGATTCAGGCAAGTCTTCTGGTCAAATACCATCAGACTGTCTTTCCTGTAGTCGATTCGGCAGAAGCCATCCGAATATGTCGTAGCCCAGACAATATCATCACGGTCCAGATGAATTGACAGAAATTTATTTGACGGCAAGGCCAAACCATCATCAGAATTCTGATTATATCTTCTTTTGATTTTTCTGGTTCTCATGTCATAACATATCAGGCCATTGGAATATGTGGACATCCATACATTACCATTGGAATCCTGATCGATATATGTCGCGAAAAGCCATTCCAACTCCGGCAATGGATGGAAACTATCCGATACATCATCATATATGAGCAAACCTACAGTCGTACCCACCAGAAGCTGTCCGTCAACAGTAACATACAGGGCATAAACTTTATTTTCCGCCATATCCTTGACAATCTCAAATGAGTCATACAAGTCCAGTCTGCCGCTACTTACGTCAAGCCGGTACAACCCCTTCAAAGTGCCAATCCACAGATAACCGTCAAACCACTGCACCACAAACATATTATCAGGAAGTCTGGGATCATCATATCTTGACAATGTCCTTTTGTCCCTGTCATAAGTCAACAGTCCCGATCCTTCTGTAGCAATCCAGATTCTCCTGGATTCATCTTCTGCAAAACTTCTCACATAAGAAGAGGCCAGACTAGTCTGGTCATACGAATAATATTTGTCAAATGCACCGTGGAATGGCCCGGAGTAATCGAGTCCATTCGCATTGGTTCCTATCCATATTCCCCCTTTTCTGTCTATCAGGACAGACAATATATGAATATCAGATATTGAAAAGGGATCATGAAGCTCATAATTTATATATTTATAAGTTCCAGTCTGTACTGAGTAAATATATATGCCGTTCGTAGTAGTGAGCCAAATATCCATATCCCTTGTAACTTTCATATCTTCAGGAGAATATCCGACGGCAGGTATCAAGACACGTACAAATCCTGTACTTATGTTGAGTTCACACAGTCCCCTTTTTACGGAAGCCAGGTAAAGTATGTTCGGGTCTGACGGCTTGAAAGCCATGGTTTTGATATCATCTCCTTTAAAGAAATCTGCATAGGCCCCTTTGATTACAGGAGAAATTTCCTCCTTTTCTTCATCTACCCTGCACAAGTTGTAATTGTATAATGAAATGAAGACTTCCTCATCGGGTCCGATTATGAAATCCCTGACATTCACCGGAAGTGTGGGATGTCCATTCTCATAAAAAAGATTTTTGAGTTCATTTGTCACCGGATCATACATAAACATTCCCTGCCCGTTCACAGACATCCAGACCTTACCGTCTCCCGACGTCCTTAATTTATTGACTTTCTTGACAATTGTAGTTCCTTTGTCACTGATTGTCCGAAATGGTATGCAACTGTCCATTCTCACGTCATAGAATGCAGCACCGGCTTCTGAACCTATCCATATATTTCCAGCATGATCCTCCGTTAAAGAAATAACCATATCGGAATCCAGTCCCATATCATCCCTATCCCACGAACGGAACCTTACTCCATCGAATCTATTGAGGCCAGAAGATGTAGCAATCCAAATAAAGCCATTTTCATCCTCAATGATATCATTGATTGAATCAAATGACAGACCGCTATTGTCAGATTTGTAATGCGTGAAATAAAAACGGTCTGATGCAACTGACCAATGGCAGCACAGGATCAAATAGAATAATAGTGACGCAAACTTACGCATATAAATGTCAATGATTATGAAACAAAAATATCATTTCCCTGAAAGAATTCAAATGAGATTTTTGTTGCATAATGACACATTTCGCCCAATAGATGAAAGAAAATTCCCATCCATACCACCCCGGGCTGATCACCCCGGGTTTCATGCCCCACCGGGGCTGTCAGGCTAAGCCTGACTGGGGGTAGAAAGATATCTCCAGAAAAAGTCTGAAAGGAGATTGTTGTAATCAGAATTTTGTTTACCTTTGCGACATAGTACAAGGTTTAGCCGAAAGGCTTGATTGAAAGACGAATTAGGCATTCAGCCCCAAACTGAATGTCTTTTTCTTTTGAACGGGGTATCGCTAAAGCCGAGGGACGTACTCTCAAGATGACCGGAGTCTGTTTTACAAACTTTCAATTATGTCAATTATATCGTTTTATATGCAGGAATGATACCCAATGGTATTGTTCCTGTATTTGAATCTGACAGCAGTGCAGAATAGGGCTGTCAGGCTAAGCCTGACTGGGGGTAGAAAGATATCTCCACAAAAAAAGACGCCTCACGATTTCAATGCGCATCAGCGCCGCGACACTCGCGTCAGCAAGATGTTCGAAGAACATCGCAGCAGCGATGGCGCCCGGACGACAAGTCGTACGGCGTGCCCCCCGGGGCTGTCAGGCATAGCCTGACTGGGGGTGAAAGTTATCTCCACAAAAAAAGACGTCCTTTCGGGCGTCTTTATTTTGTGGAGATAGTCGGAGTCGAACCGACGACCCTCTGCTTGCAAAGCAGATGCTCTAGCCAACTGAGCTATACCCCCTTTTTGTTTCTTTTGAGCGTCTGCGGCGTCGGACTTGTTTGTCAGTCGGTCATTA